>CAYRFT010000001.1:0-18461 GCA_964423585.1 uncultured Parabacteroides sp.
GCTTCAAGACGGATTCCAAAAACAATGCGGCACGGCCGCCACGAAAAAAAGAGGGCTCCCGGCAACGCCCGGAAGTCCCTCCTTTTCATTCCCGGCCCCCTGCGGGCCGCCCGGAACAAGTTTTCCGACAAATCACTTCAACAATTCGGCCAGCTTGGCAGCCACCTCTCCGCCGCGCAAGTTCTTTGCCACGATCGTCCCTTCCTTGTCAATCAAAACGGTATGAGGGATGCTGTTGACATAATACGCGGCAGCGCCGGCGTTCTCCCAACCTTTCAAGTCGGAAAGCTGCGGCCACGTGATGTTCAAATCCTTGATGCCCTTCTTCCAGGCCTCCTTGTCGTTGTCCAAAGAAACGCCCACAATCTCGAAGCCTTTCGCCTTGTATTGCTTGTAGGCTTCCACCAAATTCGGCATCTCCTCGCGGCAAGGAGGACACCAGCTTGCCCAGAAGTCAACCAGGACGACCTTGCCCTTCCCGGCGTAATCGGACAACTTGTGGTCTTTCCCGTTCACGTCCTTCAATTCGAAATCGGTGAACTTCTCGCCCACGGCCACCTTCTTCAGGTTCTCCAGACGCTCCAGCACTGCAGGAACGCCCGGCACGGATTTGAACGCATCCCCGGCCTTTGCCGCCAATTGGTTCTGAACGTCTTCGGAGAGTTCATAACGGAAGGCATGGAAAAAGACGCCGGCCATGGGGTTGCCCGCATTCCTGTCTATGAACGCTGCCACCGTGTCGATGGCGGCCTTGTCGATTTCCCCTATTTTCTGCCCGGCCTCGTTCCTGGCAGCCTCGTCTTCCGATTTCAATGCGGGAATCAAGGCCATTTCCTCGGCGCGCATCCCGCGAAGTTCTTTCCGGAGGGCGGCGGCGGCATCGTTATCCGGCGAGCCTGTCACGTCCGACAACGAGTCCAGCGTAGCCTGCAGCTTGGCATTGTTCAACACAAAAACAGCATTGAAGCCTTTGTTTTCGCCTGCCAGCACGCGGGCGCGCGGGACGAATTCATCAGCGACCTTCAAGACACGCAGGACAGCCGAATCCTGCACCCCTTTCAATACAAACGAGCCATTGGTAACGACGGCACTGTCGAGGGGAGCCGCCTCCGCATCCCCGTAAGGATACAGATAGACGCACTTGCCTTCGAGCGCCGGATTATTGACCGTCCCCGAGATTTCATACCCGGAGTTTCCACCACATGCAACCAGCATCACCGCTGAAGTTGCCAAAACTAACACTTTCTTCATCACTTTAAAAATTTATTTATGTTTGACAAATCATTCATCATTCACGATAGCCGCCGCGCCTCATTTGTTCAACCCCGAACGCAGCCTGTTGTACTTCACCTTGCTGAAACGGTAATAACGGGCGGCCCGGTGGGGAACGCCTGTTTCCCTCTCGTCCGTAGGCACGATATATCCTACCTGGTTCATCTTCTTCCGGAAATTCCGGACATCGAACTTCCTGTCATAAATGATCTCGAACGCCCGCCTCAACTGGAAAGCCGTAAACTTGGGAGGCAGGTATTCATAGATGACGGCAGGCTCGCGATCGATCCAGTTCCGGATCTCGTTCACGCATTCTTCGACAATCGACTTGTGGTCGAAAGGCAGGTCCGGCAAATCTTCCACCGGGAACCAGCGCATGGTCTCGTCCTTGTCCGGGTTATCCGCCTTGCCGCTCTTGCTCAAGGCCAAATACACCACGGTCACGATTCTCGTCACTTTCGTATGCGATTCCTTCTCAAGCCACAAAACATCCTCCTTGTTCGCCGTGCGGTCAACAGACCCGAACGTATGGAACTGCCTCCACGGCATTTGCGTGTATCCTACAGCCCCCTTCATCACCCGGGAAGCCGCGTCGTCCAATTCTTCCGTCTCATATATCAAACTCCCCGGCAGCTTGCGCCCCACCGCATCATTCTCCAACAACTTCCGTTCCACCAGCAGGACCGAAAGCTTGTCCTCGTTGATTCCCAGCAAAACGCAGTCAACCGACACATAAGGACAAAAAGGCGAAGAAATATGTTCTTTCCGGTTCTCCATTAAATATATATGCTAAGTTTTGCGCAAAGATAAATTATTTATGGCATATATTTTTCAAATGATTTTATTTTCGTATGATTTTTACAATAAACGCATTGCGTCCCCTCTCCTGCTTCCGCTTGCGGGCCGTCAGTAGGCTGCTTCGTGCACCCCGCGCACGGCACGGCCGCTCGGCTCGTTCATGTCCTTGAAAGAGGCATCCCACGCCAGGGCCTCGGCGGTCGAACAAGCCACGCTCGGGACGGAAGGCACCGAACGGGCGGCGCTCTCGCTGGGGAAATGCTCCTCGAAGATGGAACGATAATAGTATTCTTCCTTGTTCATCGGCGGGTTGACGGGAAAACGCCGGGTCGCGCGGGACATCATCTCGTCGGTGACGGCTTCAGAGGTGATTCGCTTCAAGGTGTCAATCCAGCCGTAGCCCACGCCGTCGGAGAATTGTTCCTTCTGCCGCCACAGGATCTCATCGGGCAGCATGCCTTGGAAAGCCTCGCGCAGGATTTTCTTCTCGATGGTCTTGCCCGGGCACATCTTGACCGCGGGATCCAGCCGCATCGCCACATCCAGGAACTCCTTGTCGAGGAAAGGGACGCGCCCCTCCACGCCCCAGGCGCAAAGGCTCTTGTTCGCCCTCAAGCAGTCATAGAGATAGAGTTTCCCCAACTTGCGGACGGTCTCTTCGTGAAAAGCCCGGGCATCCGGCGCCTTGTGGAAATACAGATAACCCCCGAACACCTCGTCGGCGCCCTCGCCGCTCAACACCATCTTTATCCCCATGCTCTTGATGACGCGCGCCAGCAGATACATCGGCGTGGAAGCCCGCACCGTGGTGACATCATAGGTCTCGATGTGATAAATCACGTCGCGAATGGCATCCAGCCCCTCCTGGACGGTATAATTGACTTCATGATGGACGGTGCCGATGGCATCCGCCACTTTCCGGGCGGCGGCCAGGTCGGGAGCGCCTTTCAGTCCCACGGCAAAGGAATGCAGCCGAGGCCACCAGGCATCCGCCAGGCTCCCGGTCTCCACGCGCTTGGCGGAGAACTTCTTTGCCACCGCCGAGGTGATGGACGAATCCAAACCGCCCGAGAGCAGCACCCCATAAGGGACATCGCACATCAACTGGCGTTTCACGGCGGCTTCGAGGGCATCATGCAGTTCTTCCGCCGAGGCAGGATTTCCTTTGACGGCATCGTATGACATCCAATCGCGCACGTACCAACGGACCGGCTTCTCCTCTCCGCTATAATAATAATGGCCGGGCAGGAACTGTTCGTAACGCACAGCGTAGCCTTCCAACCCTTTCAATTCGGAAGAAACCAGCAGATGGCCCGCGCCGTCGTAACCGGCATACAAGGGAATCACCCCGATCGGGTCGCGGGCGATGAAGAAAGCATCCTTCTCTTCGTCGTAAAGGGCAAAAGCGAAAATGCCGTTCAAATCGTCCAAGAAATGAATTCCCTTTTTCCGGTACAACGCCAAGATGACTTCGCAGTCCGACCCGGTCAGAAACTCATACTCCCCTTTCAGCGCATCGCGGATCTCCCGATGGTTGTAGATTTCTCCGTTCACGGTGAGGATTAATTTGCCGTCCTTGCTCTTCAGCGGCTGGCCTCCGGAAACCGGATCGACAATCGAAAGGCGTTCATGCGCCAGGATAGCCGATTTCCCCTGGTAAATGCCGCTCCAATCCGGTCCGCGATGGCGGATCCGTTTGCTCATGACCAACGCCTGGCGGCGCATCTCTTCCGCACCCTCCCGGATATTGAATATTGCCGTGATACCACACATATTGTTTCTCTTTCTTTATTTTTTCAAACCAAATTCTCCCTTTTTGCCGCTTTGGGATAGATTAACGTAAAAAATGATCGATTTCCGCAGCAGCCTTCCTTCCCGAAGCCATCGCCTTGACCACCAAGCTGGCACCGCTCACGGCATCGCCGCAGGCAAAAACATTCCCTGCCGACGTTTTCAATGCGGCATCGACGGCGATATTCCGCCGCCCGTCAACCGACAGCCCCAATTCGGCAAGCACGCCTTCTTGCACGGGATGCACAAAACCCATTGCCAAGAAGACCAAATCCGCCCCGATGATTTCCGTCCGCCCCGTCTTCCGCATCTGCGGGCGACCGCCTTCCACCGGCAGCCATTCCACTTCTTCCACTTCGGCACCCTTCAAGACCCCGTCCTCGCCGACAAAGCGGTTCGTGGCCAAATTCCATCGGCGCACACAACCTTCCTCATGGCTGCTGCTGGTCTTTAAAACCTGCGGATAAAAAGGCCAGGGCGTCGCGGGATTATAATCCACAGGCGGCTGGGGCATGATCTCGATCTGCGTCACCTGTGCCGCATGATGGCGGTTGGCCGTCCCGACGCAATCGCTCCCCGTATCACCCCCGCCAATCACCAGCACCCGTTTCCCTTGGCAGGAAACACGCGCTCCTTCAGGCATCGGAATGCCTTCGAGCAAACGGTTCTGGCCGGCCAACAATTCCAAGGCGAAATGGACACCCCGAAGCGAACGGCCCTCGACGGGCAGGTCACGCGGCACCTCGGCACCGATGGCCAGGCATACCGCATCGAACCGGCCGGTCAGCTCGCGGGCAGGGATGTCTTTCCCCACGCAGGTACAGGTACGGAAAATTATCCCTTCCTCTTCCAACAGGCGGATGCGGCGGTCGATGATATTCTTCCCCAGCTTGAAATTCGGAATCCCGAAGCGAAGCAGGCCTCCGGGCTTCTCGTGCTTCTCAAATACCGTCACTTCATATCCTTTCCGGTTCAGGCGGTTGGCTGCCACCAGACCTGCCGGGCCGCTCCCGACAATGGCTACCCGCTTGCCGTTGCGGCGAGGCTGCACCGCGCGGATATAGCCCTCGCGGAAAGCCGCCTCGACAATGGCCGCCTCGTTCTCGCGGATGGTCACGGGCTCGTCGCAGCTCAGCTTCAATACGCAGCTCTTCTCGCACAAGGCCGGACATACGCGCCCCGTGAATTCCGGGAAATCGCACGTGGCCGACAATACCCGATAGGCATCCTGCCACTTCCCTTTGTATAACATATCCTGCCACTCCGGCTGTTTGTTGCCCAACGGGCAAGCCCAATGGCAAAACGGAACGCCGCAATCCATGCAGCGCGATGCCTGTATGCGGCGGTCGCCCGTGCTCAATGTCTGTTCTACTTCGCTAAAATCGTCGATTCGCTCGTGAATCGGCCTGTATCCCGCTTCTTTGCGGTGTATCGTAAGGAATGCTTTCGGATCTCCCATATCTCTCTTATTTGAAATTCCATATAAATCATCGTCAATAATCTCTCTGCATGGCGGCAATCTTCTGTTGCCACTTCTTCATCTGTTCTTCCTGGAGGACTTTCTTGTATTCAATCGGGACTACCTCGATGAACTCATCGACATAACGATCCCACAGGTCAAGCATCCGTCCGGCCAGCGGGCTGCCCGTATAATGGTAATGCTTGCGGATCAACTCGTGCAATTCCTTGCGAGACCGGCTGTCTTCCACCAACGAAAGCTCTACCATTTCCATGTTGCAATAGAAGTCGAAATTTCCCGACGGGTTCCAAACGTAAGCAATGCCCCCGCTCATGCCGGCTGCAAAGTTACGGCCGGTCGGTCCCAATACGACAACACGCCCTCCCGTCATATATTCGCAACAATGGTCGCCTGCCCCTTCCACAACAGCTACCGCTCCGGAATTACGGACGCAAAAACGTTCGCCCACCCGGCCATTCAGATATACTTCTCCGCCGGTAGCCCCATACAGCAGGGTGTTTCCGGCAATGATATTCTCTTCCGGCTTGAAATCCGAACGCACCGGCGGAACCACCACGATGCGTCCGCCGCTCAATCCTTTGCCTAAATAATCATTCGAATCTCCTTCCAACCGGAATTCCACACCATGCACGAGGAAAGCCCCGAAGCTCTGTCCCGCCGACCCTTTGAAGCGGATCGTCAAAGCGTGTTCAGGCAACCCGGCCTCCCCGTATCGCCGTGCGACCACGCCTGACAACATCGCGCCGACGGAACGATCCGTATTCACAATCGGATAGCTGAGCAGCAAATCTTGTCTTCCATCCAAAGCCGGACGTGCATCCTCAATAAGTTGCCGGTCTTTCACAAAACCTATTTCGTGTGCGGGACCTGCATGATATAAAGCCTTGCCCTGCAACTCTTCCGGGGAATACACAATCCGAGAGAAATCCAATAAATCATGTTTGCGAACACCGTCACCCGGTTTGCGAACAAGCAAATCCGTCCGACCGATCACTTCGTCCAGTTTGCGGAATCCCATCTCTGCCAAGTATTCGCGTACCTCTTCCGCCAAGAAAGTGAAAAAGTTTACCACATATTCGTGTCGCCCGCGAAAACGTTTCCGCAACGTTTCGTCTTGCGTGGCCACACCTACCGGACAAGTATTCATGTGGCATTTGCGCATCATCACGCATCCCAAAACGATCAACGCCGATGTGGCAAAGCCAAATTCTTCGGCACCCAGCAACGCCATCAGCAGAATGTCCCGTCCGGTCTTCAACTGGCCGTCTGTCTGCAAACGGACTTGCCCCCGCAGGTTATTCAAGACCAACGTCTGCTGTGTTTCCGACAGCCCAATCTCCGACGGCAGCCCTGTATAACGGATCGAACTCATAGGAGAAGCACCCGTCCCTCCTTCCGCCCCGGAGATCACAATCCGATCGGCTTTGGCTTTCGCCACACCGGCGGCAATCGTCCCAACACCGCTTTCCGATACCAGTTTCACGCTTATCTCCGCCTTCGGGTTTACATTTCGCAGATCGAATATCAGTTGCGCCAGATCTTCTATCGAATAAATATCATGGTGAGGCGGAGGTGAAATCAACGAAATGCCCGGAATCGAATGGCGGGTTTTAGCAATAATGTCATTCACCTTATAGCCGGGCAACTGGCCGCCTTCGCCGGGCTTCGCCCCTTGAGCTATTTTGATTTGTATTTCATCAGCATTCACGAGATAATTGGTTGTCACGCCAAAACGGCCGGAAGCCACCTGCTTGATTGCCGAGCGTAATGATAATCCGTCTATTTTCTCCGTAAAGCGCCCGACATCTTCTCCTCCTTCTCCGGTATTGCTACGCCCATGAATCTTATTCATCGCCATGGCCAAAGTTTCATGCGCTTCCTTACTGATAGAACCAAAACTCATCGCGCCTGTCACAAACCGCTTCATAATCTCCGAAGCCGGCTCCACTTCTTCCAAAGGGACCGGGGTCTGCCGCTTGAAGTCCAAGAAATCCCGCAAGAAAAGAGGTTCTTCTTTCTCGTCCACCAGCTTCGTATATTCTTTGAATTTCTCATAGCTCCCCAAACGAGTTGCCAGTTGCAAGGTGGAGATAGTCTCCGGATTCCAGTCATGTTTCTCCCCGTCTTTTCGATACGAATAAATCCCTTTGTGCTCCAACACTTCCGAAAATTCCTCTTCATAGCCCGCCTTATGCATTCGGACAGCATCTGCGGCTATTTCCTTTAGACCGATTCCACCGGCTTTACTGGCTATGCCTCCAAAGTAATTCGCTGCCAGGTCTTCGCTGAGACCAATCGCTTCAAACAACTTAGCACCACGATAACTACGGATGGTACTGATGCCCATCTTGCTCAAAACCTTCAACAATCCTTTGCATAAAGACTTTACATAATTCTTTTCAGCAGTTTCATAATTTAATTGGACAGATTGCTTTGCCACCAAATCTTCCAAGACAGCAAAAGCCATGTATGGATTCACGGCACTGGCACCGAAGCCCAATAACAAGGCGGCATGCATTATCTCGCGCATTTCTCCTGTTTCTACCACCAAAGCTGTCTGTACCCGTTTCTTGACGGATATCAGATAATGATGGACTGTGCTTACCGCCAAAACAGATGGGATAACAGCCATCGACGCATCCACCTGCCTGTCTGTCAAAACCAAATAATTGGCACCCTCCGTCACTGCACGAGCAGCTTCTTCGCATAAATGCGCTAAAGATTCTTTCAAACCGGTTTCCCCTTTTGATGCCTCAAACAGCATCGGGAGTTTTACTGTCTTGAATCCTTTATATCGAATATTGCACAAGATATCCAATTGCGTATTTGTCAGAACCGGGCATTGAAGACGTACCATTTTGCAATGCGACTCATCCGGGTCCAAAATATGATTACCGACAGCACCAATATATTCTACCAAACTCATCACTAAGGCTTCCCGAATCGGATCAATAGGCGGATTGGTCACTTGTGCAAACTGCTGGCGAAAATAATCATACAAAAGATGCGGGCGAGTGGAAAGGACGGCCAAAGGCGTATCATTCCCCATCGAACCCACCGGTTCAGTCCCGCTTGTGCACATAGGAATCATAATACGTTCCACATCTTCCCTGGAATAACCAAACACACGCAATTTGCGATCAAAATCGTCAACGCGGCTGGATACTTTCCTTCCCGATTTCAACTCATCAAGTTCAATGCAATTATCCTGAATCCACTTCCGATATGGATGGGCATTAGCCAACTGTTGCTTCAATTCTTGATCCCGATAGATCTTTCCGGTTTCTGTGTCGATCAATATGATTTTACCTGGCTGCAATCGTCCTTTTTCCTGGATCTCTTCCGGTTCGATATCCAACACACCTACCTCCGAAGCCACGAGGACCCAACCTTTCTTGGTCACTAAATATCGGGCCGGACGTAAACCATTCCGATCAAGCATGCCTCCGGCATAGCGACCATCGCTGAACAATAAGGCCGCCGGTCCGTCCCACGGCTCCATCAAAATAGAATGATACTCGTAAAAGGCTTTCAGATCATCAGAGATCGGATTCTTCTCATTGAAACTTTCCGGAACCAGCATGGCCATCGCATGAGGCAAATGCAAACCCGATGCCAATAAAAATTCCAACACATTATCCAACGAAGCACTATCGCTCATATCCGGTTGTATAATCGGATTCAACGCTTCTATATCATTCAATCTGGAAGATGAAAGAACACTTTCACGGGCAGCCATCCAAGCCCTGTTCCCTCTTATCGTATTTATTTCGCCATTATGGGCTGACAAACGGAACGGTTGTGCCAAACTCCAAGTAGGAAACGTATTGGTACTGAAACGCGAATGGACTAATGCCAATGCGCTCGTAAAATATTCATTGGTCAGATCAGGGAAATATTTACGTAGTTGCATGGTCTCCAACATGCCTTTATATATAAGGCTTCGCGTTGACAATGACACTGCATAGAAATCCTTCTTTTCTGTAAACAAAGACGTGCTAACCCGCTTTTCTATCCGTTTGCGTATCCAATAGAGTTTTAACTCTAATTCTTGCTGATTCTCCTCTCCTACGATGAACAATTGCTTAATGGCAGGTTCCGTGGCCAAAGCATCTTCCCCCAAAACTTCGGAACAGACCGGAACTTCTCTGACACACAAAATTGTAAGACCTTTCGCTTCTACTTCTTCCCGGATAATCTGTAAAAAAGCCATCTGAGCTTTCTGATTTTTTGGTAAAAAGACCAATCCCGTTCCATAACGTCCTTTCTCCGGAACCGGAATGCCTTGCAGCAAAATAAACTCATGAGGTATTTGCACCAGAATCCCGGCACCATCACCTGTTTTATTATCTGCTCCCTCTGCCCCACGATGTCTCATGTTCTCCAAGACAGTCAGAGCCGAGTCAACAATGGAATGAGATTTTCGTCCGTGAATGTCCACCAACATGCCAACCCCGCACGCATCATGCTCGTTGGCAAAATCATACAATCCTCTTTTATTTCGCAATAATTCATCTACTCGCCTCATATATTATCTATTGTTTTTCAATTTCTGTTTATTAATGTCAAATTGTAGCGCAAAATTAGATAATGCTTTCATATAGTCAAACAAATTGGCAAAAATATTTACTTTTTTCTTTATATGGAAATTTTATACGTTTCGATTTAATATAAATACCGATATAATGATATACAAATGTAAGCAGAATTCTTTGTTTATATATCAGATTATAACTTTACGAAAATAAATTCAAGATAAACATGCATTACGGCTTTATATGTTATATAAACAATATATATTTGCAGAGAAACAAATCAGATAGTTAAACAAACGAAGAAATATAAGACAAAATGACATTCCAATTCACAAAGATGCAAGGCACAGGCAACGATTATATATATGTAAATACAATCAAACAGCCTGTAATGAATCCGAAAGAATTAGCTATCCAATGGAGTGCTTACCACACAGGAATCGGTTCAGACGGCTTGGTTTTGATTGGTTCATCCCATATAGCTGATTTCAGCATGCGAATCTTTAATGCGGATGGTTCGGAAGCCAAAATGTGTGGAAATGCATCTCGATGTGTCGGTAAATATCTATATGATAAAAAGCTGACAGAAAAAAAGCAGATATCATTGGAAACATTATCAGGCATCAAACATCTTGAATTGCATGTCAAAGACGGAGCCGTTGAAGAAGTTACGGTGGATATGGGAATACCGGAAATCTTGGAAGAGGCTTTAAGCCTGTCAAGTTCAGATGGATCTTTTACAGGTACATTCGTCTCAATGGGGAATCCGCATTTTGTAACTTTTGTTGAGGATACGGATCAAATAAACCTTCCTGTGACAGGACCTTCGCTTGAACATCATTCTTATTTCCCCGACCGGGCCAATATCGAATTTGTACAACTCCTTTCTAAGAAAAGTGCCCGAATGCGCGTATGGGAACGCGGCTCGGGAATTACCCAAGCCTGTGGCACCGGTGCCTGTGCTTCTGCTGTAGCTTTGATAACGCATGGACAAGCTCAAAAAGGAGAAAAAATACAAATTCACATGGATGGCGGGACGCTAACGATTGAATGGAATCCGACAGACAATCATGTGTATATGACGGGCAACGCCGTGACCGTATTTGAAGGGAGCATTAAACTTTAAGAACAGCAAACAAAACGATAAAGCAATCGAAATATGGCATTAGTGAATGAACATTTTCTGAAATTACAAAGTAATTATCTGTTTTCGGATATAGCAAAGAAAGTCAATAGCTTCAAAATCACGCATCCGAAACAGAAAATTATCCGAATGGGTATTGGTGACGTAACCCAACCATTGGCTCCTGCCGTCATTGATGCCATGCACAAAGCTGTTGATGAAATGGCTTCGCGGGAAACGTTTCATGGATACGGGCCTGAGCAAGGATATCCTTTCCTGATTGATGCCGTCATCAAAAATGATTATGAAAGTATCGGCGTGTCTTTAGAACCAAGCGAAGTATTCATCAGCGACGGAGCAAAAAGCGATTGCGGGAATATAGGAGATTTACTGCGCCACGACAATAGCATCGGCATCACTGACCCGGTATATCCGGTATATATCGACTCGAATGTCATGTTTGGAAGAACGGGAACTTGGGAAAACGGAATCTGGAGCGATGTCGTTTATATACCTTGTACGGATGAGAACCAATTTGTGCCGGAATTGCCTTCCCGGCGTGTTGATATCATTTATTTATGTTATCCCAACAACCCGACAGGAACAACATTGACCAAAGAAGAACTGAAAAAATGGGTGAATTATGCTTTGGCCAACGATGCCATCATCATGTTCGACTCTGCTTATGAAGCCTACATTCAGGATTCCAATATCCCGCATTCCATCTATGAGATCAAAGGAGCGAAAAAAGTTGCCATCGAATTCAGAAGTTTCTCGAAAACGGCAGGGTTCACGGGTGTCCGTTGCGGATATACCGTCATCCCGAAAGAAGTCGGTGCAACGACACTGAAAGGCGAACGGGTATTCCTGAACAAGTTATGGCATCGGCGCCAGTGTACCAAATTCAATGGAACCAGCTATATAACGCAACGTGGCGCAGAAGCAGTATATAGCCCTGAAGGCAAAAAGCAAATCCGACAAACCATCAACTACTACATGAATAATGCCAAGTTGATGAAAGACGGGCTTGAAGCTTGCGGCCTGCAAGTATATGGAGGTACGAATGCTCCTTATTTGTGGGTGAAAACTCCCGATGGATTATCATCGTGGAAGTTCTTTGAGAAATTACTTTATGAAGTATTTATTGTCAGCACGCCGGGTGTCGGATTCGGACCTAACGGTGAAGGATATCTGCGTTTGACGGCCTTTGGTGATCAAGAAGAAACCATCGAAGCCATCCAACGAATCCAGCAGTGGATGCGGTAAAAACAGAGAATAACCATTTAAATAATATAGGTATCATGTCTAAATTAAGATTTAAAGTTGTAGAATCGGCCTTTGAAAAGAAGACGATTGCGCTTGCCGGACCAGCCGAAAAGCCTTCCGAGTATTTCGGGTCTTTGGTTTTCAACCGAGAGAAGATGTTCAAGTATCTACCTGAAAAAGTGTACGAAAAACTAACCGATTGTATTGACAACAACACACCGCTCGATCGTGAAACGGCCGATGGCGTAGCCGCCGGCATGAAACGCTGGGCCTTAGAAAAGGGGGTTACGCATTATACGCACTGGTTTCATCCGCTGACGGAAGGAACGGCCGAGAAACACGACGCTTTCATCACACCCAACGGAAAAGGCGGTGTCATTGAAGAATTCGATGGGAAACTGCTAATCCAGCAAGAACCGGATGCCTCCAGTTTTCCGAGCGGGGGAATCCGCAACACCTTCGAGGCACGAGGTTACTCAGCCTGGGATCCTTCTTCCCCGGCCTTCATTGTCGGCGACACCTTGTGCATCCCGACGATATTCATTGCCTATACGGGTGAATCGCTCGACTATAAGGCACCTCTGCTGAAATCGTTGGAGGCAGTCAACAAGGCGGCTGTCGAAGTATGCCATTATTTTGACCCGACAGTGAAGAAGGTTTATTCGTACCTGGGCTGGGAGCAGGAATATTTCTTAGTTGACGAAGGCTTGTATGCCGCCCGTCCGGACTTGTTGATGACAGGACGCACTTTGATGGGACACGAAAGCTCAAAGAACCAGCAATTGGAAGACCATTATTTCGGTGCAATACCCCCACGTGTCCTTGAGTTCATGAAAGAGCTGGAAATCGAATCCCTCAAATTGGGCATTCCCTTGAAGACGCGCCACAACGAAGTAGCCCCCAACCAGTTTGAACTGGCTCCGGTTTTCGAAGAGTGCAACCTGGCCAACGACCACAACCTGCTGGTCATGGCCTTGATGAGGAATATTGCCCGCAAACATGGTTTCCGTGTCCTCTTGCATGAAAAGCCGTTCAAAGGAGTCAACGGATCGGGCAAACACAACAACTGGTCATTGGGTACTGACACCGGCACGCTGCTGATGTCGCCTGGCAAGACGGCAGAAGAAAACTTGCGTTTCGTCACTTTCGTCGTCAACGTGCTGAAAGCCGTCCACACGCATAACGCCCTGCTGAAGGCCAGCATCTCGTCGGCAACCAACGCCCATCGTTTGGGAGCCAACGAAGCGCCTCCGGCAATCATTTCCTGTTTCTTGGGTTCCCAGCTTTCCGCCGTATTGGAACACCTGGAAAACAGTGCCAGCGAAGACTTCATCTTGGCAGGGAAACAAGGCATGAAGCTCGGCATCGCCCGTATCCCCGAATTGCTGATCGACAATACGGACCGTAACCGTACTTCTCCCTTTGCTTTCACCGGGAACCGTTTCGAGTTCCGTGCCGTCGGTTCGTCGGCCAACTGCGCCGCGGCCATGCTGGTATTGAATGCAGCCGTTGCCGAACAACTGAAAAACTTCAAGGCTGCCGTCGATGCCAAGATTGCATCCGGATTAGACAAGTTCGCCGCCATCATCGAGGTACTGCACCAGGAGGTAAAGGACTGCAAGGCCATTCATTTCGACGGCAACGGATACAGCGACGAATGGAAGGCCGAAGCGGCACGCCGCGGGCTGGACTGCGAGACCAGCGTCCCCCGCATCTTCGACGCTTACCTGAAAGAAAGCAGCATCCGCATGTTCGAATCGACAGGCGTGATGAACCGGAAAGAACTCGTTGCCCGCAACGAGGTGAAATGGGAAATGTACACCAAGAAGATCCAGATCGAAGCGCGTGTCCTCGGCGACCTGGCGATGAACCATATCATCCCGATGGCCATCAAATACCAGTCTTCCCTGATCGACAACGTTTATAAGATGAAAGAGCTTTTCCCCGCGGAGAAAGCGGCACTCCTCTCTTCCAAGAACATGGAAATCATCGAAGAGATCGCCAACCACACCATCTTTATCAAAGAGAAGGTGGACGAAATGATTGAAAAACGGAAAGTGGCCAACAAAATCCAGGAAGAACGGGAAAAAGCGATTGCCTACCACGATAACATCGTCCCGCTGATGGAAGCCATCCGCTACCATATCGACAAGCTGGAACTGACGGTCGATGACCAGATCTGGACTTTGCCGAAATACAGGGAACTGTTGTTCATCCGCTGATACATCCGAACCGCCTTATATGCCGAAAAGAATCTTCTCACGCATATCCGGCGGTCAAAAGAAACATTTGTTTTATCGATTGTTTTGTTTTTTAGGGGAAAGAGGACGTTGGGAAACGTTCTCTTTTTTTTGCCGCCTCAATAAGCGCGGGCGAACAAGACCCGGCGGGCGGACGGCTTTCCCGTCACCATGCACTTGCCCGGGGCCGCCTCGCCGCCGAAAGGCAGGCACCGGATCGTGGCCTTCGTTTCATTCTTGACCCGTTCTTCCGTCTCCGGGGTCCCGTCCCAATGGGCCATGATAAAGTATCCCTGTTCGATTTTCTCCTTGAACTCGTCATACGAATCCACCGCGATGGTCCGTTCCTCGCGATGCCTCAATGCCTTCAGGAAGATATTCTTCTGTATTTCCCCCAGCAAGTCGCGCACACGGTTTTCTATGCCGTCGCACGAGACCGTCTCCTTCTCCAGCGTGTCGCGGCGCATCACTTCGACGGTGTTGTTTTCCAAATCGCGCGCGCCCATGGCCAGGCGGACCGGCACGCCTTTCAATTCGTAATTGGCGAACTTCCATCCCGGCTTGCGGTTGTCGGCATCATCAAACCTGACGGAAATGCCCGCCTCCTTCAACCCGGCCACAATGCCTTGCACTTTCCCGCGGATCAAGTCCAACTGCCCTTCGCTGCGGTAAATCGGGATAATGACCACCTGGAGCGGAGCCAGGCACGGAGGCAACACCAATCCGTTGTCGTCCGAATGGGACATGATCAACGCGCCGATCAAACGGGTGGAAACGCCCCACGAGGTGGCCCAGGCATAATCGGTCTTCCCCTCCTTGTCCACGAAAGTCACATCAAACGCCTTCCCGAAATTCTGCCCCAGGAAATGGGAAGTGCCGGCCTGCAACGCCTTCCCGTCCTGCATCATCGCCTCGATCGTATAAGTATCCAAAGCGCCGGCAAACCGTTCGCTCTCCGACTTCAAGCCGCGGATGACCGGCATGGCCATGTAATTCTCGGCAAAATCGGCATAGACATCCTGCATCCTCTTGGCTTCCGCCTCCGCCTCCTCGCGAGTGGCATGGGCCGTATGCCCTTCCTGCCAGAGGAACTCGGCGGTACGGAGAAACAGGCGTGTGCGCATCTCCCAGCGCATCACGTTCGCCCACTGGTTGCACAGGATAGGGAGGTCGCGGTAAGACTGAATCCAGTTGCGGTAGGTATTCCAGATGATCGTCTCCGAGGTGGGACGGATGATGAGTTCTTCTTCCAGCCTGGCTTCCGGGTCAACCGACACGCCCGTCCCGTCGTGGTTGGCTTTCAGGCGATAGTGGGTGACCACGGCGCATTCCTTCGCGAAACCTTCCACGTGTTCGGCCTCCTTGCTCAAAAAAGACTTCGGTATCAACAGCGGGAAGTAGGCATTCACATGCCCCGTCTCCTTGAATTTGTCATCCAGGATACGCTGCATCTTTTCCCAGATGGCATATCCGTAAGGTTTGATGACCATGCAGCCGCGCACCGCAGAGTTTTCGGCCAAGTCGGCCTTGATTACCAAATCCTGATACCATTGCGAATAGTTTTCGCTTCTCGGAGTCAGTTCTTTCAGTTCTTTTGCCATTTTACGTTCTGTTTATTGTGTTTATTTCTGTCATTCCGCCGCAAAGTTATATAATATATCGCATACCCGCAACCGGGTCCATGCCGCGCGAAGACGCGGAAAGGGCATGGACCGGCTCTTCTTGTCGGAAGCCCGTCCATGCCCTCGTCCCTTTGCCGCCAGAGGCAGATTCCTTACAGCTCGCGAAGCCAGATATTCCGGAAACTGATGGGTTCGCTGGGGTCGCCGTGGCTCTGGAGGATGACCGGGCCCGCGCCGTGCGCCTTCACCTGCGGGAAGCCGATCCATTCCGTCGTCCCGAGGATGGCCGTATTGTTTTGCAAGACGACCCCGTTGTGGATGACCGTCACGGTCGGATGAGTGCGGTAGCTGCCGTCCTTCCTGAACACGGGAGCGTTGTAGATGATATCATATACGTTCCATTCGCCCGGCTTGCGCATGGCATTGGCCAAGGGTACCGACTGCTTGTAGATGCTGCCGGTCTGGCCGTTCACATACGTGGCGTTGTTGTAGCAATCCAGAATCTGTACCTCGTACAATCCCTGCAAAAAGACGCCGCTGTTCCCCCTCAGCTGGCTCTCGCCCGTGATGTTTTCCGGGACGCGCCACTCGACATGCAGCTGGAAGCTCTCGAACTCCCGTTTCGTCCGGATGTCCCCTTTCTTTTTATCGACCGTGAAGACGCCGTCGTGCACGTTCCACTCGGCGGGCCCTCCGTTCACGCTCTCCCATTGGGAAAGGTCCTTCCCGTCGAACAAAACAACGGCATCCGACGGGGCAGTAAAGCCTCCTCCCTCCAATCCCGTGCCGGGAGTGACGACCGGCGGGACAGGTTCGTAAAATTCAGACATCTCATGCGTGATTCCCGCATAACCTGAAGGCATGACAAACTCCTGTTGCTTGTCCTGGGCCTGAACGCCCGCGCAGGCGGCAAAGGCAAAGGCCGCCAGCATCATTCTTACTGTAGATTTTTCCCCATTCATGGCAAATAATGTTTTGATTCACTAATAACGAATGCAAATATAGGTTTTTTCCGGCAGGCGCACAAGGCAATCATCCCATCCGGTGATTGAAGAGTCGCTGTTCCGCCAGCCGCTCGAACTTAGTGCCCGGGCGGCCATAGTTGCAATACGGATAAATGCTGATTCCCCCGCGCGGCTTGAAGATGCCCGTCACTTCAATATACTTCGGGTCCATCAGTTTTATCAGATCTTTCATGATTTTATTGACGCAATCCTCATGGAAGTCCCCGTGTTCCCGATAACTGAACAGATACAGCTTCAGGCTCTTGCTTTCCACCATCTTCACATCCGGGATGTAATCGATGAAGATGGTCGCAAAGTCCGGCTGCCCCGTGATCGGGCACAGGCTGGTAAACTCCGGGCAGTCAAAATGGACCCAGTAATCATTTTCCCGGTGCTTGTTGGCGAAAGTTTCCAGCACCTCCGGCGCATAATCCCTCGGATAGGCCGTGTTTCCTCCCAGCAGGCGCAATCCGTCCTTTTCTCTTCCCGCATCCATCGCCTCCGGCCGTCAAGAATCCTTCCTTTTTCTCCTCTCCAGGTACTTCTCCAGCCCCGCCTTCCTCAAGCGGCATGCCGGGCAATGGCCGCAGCCGTCCGCCACGATGCCGTTGTAGCACGTCAACGTCCGCCCGCGCACCAGATCAAAGACTCCCAGCTCGTCCGACAATTCCCACACCTCGCTCTTGTCGCGGTCCATCAGCGGCGTATGGATGACAAACTGTTCGTCCATCGCCAAGTTGAGCGTCACGTTCAACGAGCGGACAAAGGTGTCGCGGCAATCCGGATAACCGCTGTAGTCGGCCTCCGAGACGCCCGCCACCAAGTGACGGATGCCCCTGCCCCGCGCCAGGACGGCCGCGAAGGTCAAAAAGACCATGTTCCGCCCCGCGACAAACGTGTTCGGATAGGTATCCGACGGCTTTTCGCTGTCCATCTCGACCTGCGCGTTCACCAACGAGCAATCCGGGGCCAAGCGGCCCAGCAACGACACATCCAGCAAATGGAAAGGGACGTGGGCATCCCCGGCGATTTCACGGGCAACATCCACTTCCGATGCGTGTTTCTGCCCGTACATGAAACACACAGCCTCGACACGCGAGAAATGCTCCTTGGCCCAGAACAAGCAGGTGGTAGAATCCTGCCCGCCTGAGAAGCACACCATTGCAGCTTCTTTCTTCTTCATAAAATCCTTGTTTTTAATACGTGGTTCAGCAAGCACACGGGAAAGAGAAACGCTCCTCCCGGCCGCAAAGATAGGAAGTTTTGCGGAAACATGGAAGATTCCGGGGCGAAAGTCGCGGCAGGCATCCGCCGCTCCCTTGTGCAGCCC
>CAYRFT010000002.1:0-18218 GCA_964423585.1 uncultured Parabacteroides sp.
CCCATCGTCCTCTATATATAAAACTTTGTTAAATAACAAAAAAACACCATAGTCATGCTATATTTAAGTAAGAATAAAATACTACCTTTGCGCCGTTTTAATAGAGGATGTTATGAAATGCGTCGAATCCGGATGAGCGGCTCTATTAAGTATCAAAGATGAAAAAATATATAAGAATATACATACAAAGAAAGTTTTAAAAAGAAAAGAAATGCCTACAATTCAGCAATTAGTCAGAAAAGGAAGGAAAACTTTGGCGGAAAAAGGCAAATCGCCGGCATTGGATTCATGCCCCCAGAGGCGGGGAGTTTGCGTTCGCGTTTATACCACCACGCCGAAGAAGCCCAACTCGGCAATGCGCAAAGTGGCGAGAGTGCGTTTGACAAATGGCAAAGAAGTGAACTCCTACATTCCGGGCGAAGGCCACAACTTGCAGGAACACTCAATCGTATTGGTCCGCGGCGGCCGTGTCAAGGATCTTCCGGGCGTCCGCTATCATATCATCCGGGGTACGTTGGATACCGCAGGCGTGAACGGCCGCACACAGCGCCGCTCAAAATACGGGACCAAGCGCCCCAAACCGGGTACTGCCGCGAAAAACAAGAAGTAGTTGCCCCTTTCAAACTGAGAATTTAAATTAAATGTCAAAGCTGGTTTGAGTATTTGGATAGGCTGAGGTTGAGTAAACGGTTCGGAGGAACGTTGAAGGCAAAAAGGAAAGGCAACCAAAGAAAAAACGAAATTTATCAAGACAAAAATGAGAAAAGCAACCCCTCAAAAAAGAAAAATATTGCCAGACCCTGTTTATGGCGATACAAAGGTCACGAAGTTCGTCAACCATCTGATGTATGACGGCAAGAAGAACAAGGCATTTGAGATTTTCTATACCGCACTGGAATCTGTCAAGGCAAAAATGCCGAACGAAGAAAAGTCCGCGATTGAAATCTGGAAGGCTGCATTGGACAATGTCACCCCGCAGGTGGAAGTGAAGTCACGCCGTGTGGGCGGAGCCACGTTCCAGGTGCCTACCGAGATCCGTCCGGACCGCAAAGAATCGGTTTCCATGAAGAATTTGATCAATTTCGCCCGGAAGCGCGGGGGCAAAACCATGTCGGACAAATTGGCGGCTGAAATCGTTGACGCATTCAACAGCCAGGGCGGCGCGTTCAAGAGGAAAGAAGACATGCACCGCATGGCAGAAGCAAACCGCGCATTCGCCCACTTCAGATTTTAATCTCATTACGGTTTCGAAAGAATATGGCAAACAACGACAAGCAATTGGTGTTTACAAGGAACATCGGCATCATGGCCCACATCGATGCCGGCAAGACTACGACTTCTGAACGTATCCTGTATTATACCGGTTTGACACATAAAATTGGTGAGACCCATGACGGTACCGCTATCATGGACTGGATGGCTCAAGAACAGGAACGGGGCATTACAATTACTTCCGCTGCGACCACCACTTTCTGGAACTATGACGGAAACCGATATAAAATCAATCTGATAGACACCCCGGGGCATGTTGACTTCACTGTAGAAGTGGAGCGTTCCCTCCGCGTGTTGGACGGCGCAATTGCTACTTTCTGTGCCGTGGGAGGCGTAGAGCCCCAGTCTGAGACCGTTTGGCATCAAGCCGACAAATATAATGTGCCGCGTATCGGTTATGTAAACAAGATGGACCGTTCGGGGGCAAATTATTATGAGGTCATCCGCCAGATGAAGGATATTTTAAAAGCCCACCCATGTGCCATCCAAATTCCTATTGGTGCCGAAGAAAATTTCAAGGGCATCATTGATTTGGTCCAGATGAAGGCCATTTATTGGCATGACGAAACAATGGGAGCCGAGTATTCGGTAGAAGACATCCCGGCCGACATGCAGGCAGAAGCGGAGGAATGGCGTGACAAGATGTTGGAAATCTTGGCGGAATGCGACGATGCCCTGATGGAGAAATATTTTGATGACCCCGCTACTATTACGGTGGATGAAATCAAAGCGGCTATCCGTAAAGGGACATTGTCCATGCAAATCAATCCGATGACTTGTGGCTCTTCGTTCAAGAACAAGGGAGTCCAGACATTGTTGGATGCAGTTTGCGCTTATTTGCCCTCTCCTGAAGATACGCCTGCCATCGAAGGTACGGATCCAAGCAACCCCGATGTCGTTGTTACCCGCAAGCCTTTGTTTGAAGAGCCGTTAACCGTTTTGGCGTTTAAGATTGCAACCGACCCGTATGTAGGCCGTTTGTGCTTTTTCAGAGTTTATTCAGGCCAGGTAACGGCGGGTTCATACGTGTTGAATACCCGTTCCGGGAAGAAAGAACGCATTTCCCGTTTGTTCCAGATGCATTCAAATAAACAGAATCCAATGGAAGTTATCGGCTGCGGCGACATTGGCGCAGCCGTCGGATTCAAGGATATCCGCACAGGCGACACCTTGTGTGACGAAAATCATCCGATTACTTTGGAATCAATGGAATTCCCGGAACCGGTCATCAGTATCGCCGTTGAACCGAAGACCCAAAAAGATTTGGACAAGTTGGGCATGGGATTGGCGAAGCTGGCAGAAGAAGATCCGACATTCCGCGTCCAGACAAATAAAGAAACAGGCCAGACCGTGATTAGCGGTATGGGAGAGTTGCACTTGGACATCATTGTTGACCGCTTGCGCCGCGAGTTCAAGGTGGAATGCAATCAAGGCAAACCCCAGGTTACATACAAGGAGGCTATCACGAAATCCGTTGAATTGCGTGAAGTATATAAAAAGCAGTCCGGCGGTCGTGGCAAATTTGCCGATATTATTGTTCGTTTGGAACCAGTTGACGAGGATTTCGAAGGGACGCTTCAGTTTATTGATGAAGTAAAAGGCGGTAATATTCCGAAGGAATTTATCCCATCCGTACAGAAGGGTTTTGAGAAAGCAATGAAAAATGGCGTATTGGCAGGCTATCCTTTGGATAAGTTGAAAGTCACGTTAATAGATGGCTCTTTCCATCCGGTCGACTCCGACCAGTTGTCATTTGAAATCGCGGCAATCCAAGCATTCAAGAATGCTTCTGAAAAAGCGAATCCTGTTTTGATGGAGCCGATCATGCAGATGGAAGTTGTTACTCCGGAAGAAAGCATGGGTGATGTCATTGGCGACTTGAACAAGCGTCGTGGTCAGGTTGAGGGAATGGAATCAAGCCGTACAGGCGCCCGCATTGTCAAAGCTAAAGTTCCATTGGCCGAAACGTTCGGTTATGTAACAGCTTTGCGGACGATTACTTCAGGCCGTGCAACATCTTCAATGCAGTTCTCGCACTATGCACAGGTTTCTTCATCAATTGCAAGACAGGTATTGACGGAAGTCCAAGGTCGCGTTGATTTGATCAAATAATATTTGAATTATATATAAAAATATGAGCCAAAAGATCAGAATTAAATTAAAGTCTTATGATTATTCTCTAGTTGACAAGTCAGCCGAGAAAATCGTTAAGACTGTAAAGGCTACAGGTGCAGTAGTAAGTGGGCCTATTCCCCTTCCTACTCATAAGCGTATCTTTACGGTGAACCGCTCTACGTTCGTAAATAAGAAGTCGCGTGAGCAGTTCGAATTATCTTCTTATAAGAGATTAATTGATATCTACAGCTCAACAGCAAAAACAGTTGATGCATTGATGAAACTGGAATTGCCGAGCGGAGTTGAAGTAGAGATTAAAGTGTAAGTATTTAAATTTTTAATGAAATGCCAGGATTGTTAGGAAAGAAAATCGGAATGACATCCGTTTTCAGTGCCGAGGGAAAAAATCTTCCATGCACTGTTATCGAAGTAGGTCCTTGTGTGGTTACACAGATCAAGACTTTGGAAAATGATGGCTACAAAGCTGTTCAGTTGGGTTTCGAAGATAAAAAAGAGAAACATACGACACAGCCTGAAATGGGTCACTTTAAGAAAGCCGGTGTAACGCCCAAGAGATACTTGGCTGAGTTCAAGAATTTTGAATCTGAATACAAGTTAGGTGAAGTAATCACTGTAGATTACTTGGAAAGTGCCGGTTTCGTTGATGTGATTGGAACTTCAAAAGGCAAAGGCTTTCAAGGCGTTGTTAAGCGGCACGGATTTGGCGGCGTGGGGCAGACAACGCATGGTCAGCATAATCGTGCGCGTAAGCCGGGTTCTATCGGTGCTTGTTCTTACCCTGCCAAAGTGTTTAAGGGTACGCGCATGGGTGGCCAGTTGGGCAATGAGCGGGTTACCATTCAGAACTTACAAGTAATCAAAGTACTGCCGGAACACAATCTTTTGTTAGTTAAAGGTTCTATTCCAGGTGCGAAAGGTTCAATCGTTTTAATTAAGAAGTAATGGAACTGAGCGTATTTAATATTAAAGGTGAAGATACCGGAAGAAAGGTAACTTTGAACGATGCGATTTATGGTATTGAGCCCAATGATCATGCTATTTATTTGGATGTAAAACAATTTTTAGCAAATAAACGCCAAGGTACTCATAAATCAAAAGAAAGAAGTGAGGTGTCAGGTAGTACACGTAAGTTAATCCGCCAGAAAGGTAGTGGCGGGGCACGTCGTGGCGACATCAATTCTCCTGTATTGGTGGGTGGAGGCCGTGTTTTTGGACCTAAGCCTCGTGATTATGGATTCAAATTGAATAAGAAAGTAAAGAGTTTGGCTCGTAAATCTGCTTTGTCTTATAAAGCTCAGGACGGAGCTATCGTAATTGTTGAAGATTTCTCAATGGAAGCTCCTAAGACAAAAGAATTTGCAACAATTACAAAAAACCTTAAAGTAACTGATAAAAAGATTCTTGTGGTTTTAGCGGAGAATAATAAATTTGTATATTTGTCGGCTCGAAATTTGCCGAAAGCAAAAGTTGTAACTGTTTCTGATGTCAATACTTATAATGTACTTGATGCTGCCAATTTGATTTTGACAGAAAGTTCTGTTGCAGCAATTGAAAAACTTTTTAACGCATAAGGAGTATAGAAGATGGGAATTATTATTAAGCCTATTGTAACAGAAAAGCAGACAGCAATTACGGAAAAGTTCGCTAATCGTTATGGTTTTCGTGTTTCTCCTAAAGCCAATAAGTTTGAAATAAAGAAAGCCGTAGAGGAAATGTATAACGTGACTGTAGTTGATGTTAATACCCTCAAGTACTCTGGTAAACAGAAAACCCGTTATACGAAGTCTGGCATCATCAGCGGTAAACAAGCTGCTTTCAAAAAGGCAATCATAACATTGAAAGAAGGAGAAACAATAGATTTCTTTAGTAATATCTAAAAAGAAATGGGAATACGTAAATTAAAGCCCACAACACCGGGGCAGAGACACAAAGTTATTGGTGCATTTGATAAAATCACTACAAGTACACCAGAGAAGTCTCTTGTAGTAGGTAAGAAAAGTACAGGGGGGCGTAACAACACTGGTAAGATGACCATGCGTTATATCGGTGGCGGCCACAAAAAAAAGTACAGAATTATCGACTTCAAGAGAAACAAAGATGGCATTCCTGCAACAGTTAAAACTATTGAGTATGATCCCAATCGTACGTCTCGTATAGCATTGCTGTATTACGCAGATGGAGCAAAGAGCTATATTATTGCTCCGAATGGTTTGGAAGTTGGCCAGAAAGTAGTTTCAGGATCTGACGCAGTACCCGAAGTAGGTAATACTTTGCCAATGGCAAATATACCAGTAGGTACTATTATTCACAATATTGAGCTTCGGCCAGGACAAGGAGCTAAATTAGTTCGTTCCGCAGGTGCTTTCGCACAGTTGACTTCAAAGGAAGGTTCTTATGCCATTATTAAAATGCCTTCTGGTGAAACAAGAAAGATTCTTGCCACTTGCAAGGCTACAATCGGTGCAGTAGGTAACTCGGATCATGCTCTTGAAAAATCAGGTAAGGCAGGTCGTTCTAGATGGTTAGGTCGTCGTCCTCACAACCGTGGTGTCGTAATGAATCCCGTTGATCACCCGATGGGTGGTGGCGAAGGACGTGCTTCTGGAGGTCATCCAAGGTCAAGAAACGGCTTATATGCCAAGGGCTTGAAGACAAGATCACCGAAAAAACATTCTTCAAAATATATTATTGAAAGAAGAAAGAAATAATCTATTAATCAAGTAAACAATGAGTAGATCATTAAAAAAAGGTCCGTATATTAACGTAAAGCTTGAAAAAAAAGTTCTGGACATGAACGAGTCAGGCAAGAAAAGTGTCGTTAAAACGTGGGCAAGAGCTTCAATGATTTCTCCTGATTTCGTAGGTCATACTATTGCCGTTCATAATGGAAATAAATTTATCCCTGTTTTTATAACCGAAAACATGGTTGGCCATAAGTTAGGTGAATTTTCACCAACTCGCACATTCCGTGGCCATGCCGGTAATAAAAAGAAATAATCGGTAAAGCCAAAATTTAAGAACCGAAAAAAGAATCGTAAAATGGGTGCTAGAAAAAGAATATCAGCTGAAGCAAGAAAAGAAATCCAAAAGACCATGTATTTCGCAAAGTTGCGCAATGTGCCAACTTCTCCTCGTAAGATGCGTTTGGTAGTAGATATGGTGCGTGGAATGGAAGTATTCCGTGCACTTGGTGTCTTGAAATTTTCAAACAAAGAACCTGCAGCAAGAGTAGAAAAGTTGCTTCGTTCAGCTATTGCCAATTGGGAGCAGAAAAATGAACGTAAAGCAGAAACCGGGGAATTGTATATCTCATTAATTAGTGTTGATTGTGCTACTACATTGAAGAGAATGCGTCCAGCCCCACAAGGCAGAGGTTATAGAATTCGTAAACGTTCGAATCATGTAACGTTGTTTGTTGATACACTCAATAAAAAAGATACTCAAACTCAAAATTAATTTGTTGATGGGACAAAAAGTTAATCCGGTTAGTAATCGTTTAGGAATCATTCGTGGTTGGGATTCCAATTGGTATGGCGGGAAAAATTACGGAGATGTTTTATTAGAAGATAGCAAGATCCGTAAATATTTGAGTGCCCGTCTTGCAAAAGCTAGTGTATCTCGTATCGTTATCGAACGCACGTTGAAGCTAATAACAATTACAGTTTGTACTTCACGTCCGGGTATCATTATCGGTAAGGGAGGTCAAGAGGTTGATAAATTGAAAGAGGAGTTGAAGAAGATCACCGATAAAGAAGTTCAAATTAACATTTTTGAAGTGAAAAGACCAGAATTGGATGCAGTGATTGTTGCAAACAATATTGCCCGCCAGCTTGAGGGTAAAATAGCTTATCGTAGAGCGATCAAAATGGCTATCGCTTCAACTATGAGAATGGGTGCAGAAGGTATCAAAATCCAAATTTCTGGTCGTTTGAATGGTGCTGAAATGGCTCGTTCTGAAATGTATAAGGAAGGAAGAACTCCATTGCACACATTCAGAGCAGATATCGATTATGCTTTGGCTGAAGCACTGACAAAAGTCGGTTTGATAGGTGTCAAAGTTTGGATTTGCCGTGGTGAAGTTTATGGGAAGAAAGATTTAGCTCCTTCTTTTACTGCATCAAAAGAATCTGGATATCGTAATGAAAATGCCGGCAACAGAGAAAAGAGCTTCAAGAGAAAGAGAACCAATCGTTAAACATTAGAATTTAAGAAAAATGTTACAACCAAAGAAAACCAAATTCAGAAGAGTTCAAAAAGGTAGAGCTAAAGGTAATGCTCAGCGGGGTAACCATTTGACTTTCGGATCTTTTGGTATAAAATCGTTAGATACAAAATGGATTACCGGACGACAGATTGAAGCTGCTCGTATTGCTGTAACTCGCTATATGCAACGTGAAGGTCAAGTTTGGGTTCGTATCTTCCCAGATAAGCCGATCACCAAAAAACCTGCTGATGTTCGTATGGGTAAAGGTAAAGGTAATCCAGAAGGATTTGTTGCTCCTGTAACTCCAGGTCGTATGATTTTTGAAGTTGAAGGTGTTCCTTTTGAGGTAGCCAAGGAAGCTTTACGCTTAGGTGCCCAGAAACTTCCTGTCACTACTAAGTTTGTTGTGAGATGTGATTATGATATGCAAAATCAAAATGCGTAAAGGGTTATGAAAATTGCAGAAATTAGAGAATTAAGTACTGCGGAGTTGACAGAGCGAATCAATGCAGAAGTGGCTGCTTATGAACAAAAAGTAATCAATCACAGAATTACTCCAAGTGAAAATCCTGCTCAAATTAAACAACAACGCAGGATGATTGCGCGCATGAAAACAGAATTGCACCAAAGGAAACTAAACAACAAATAATAAAGCCTGATGGAAAATAGAAATTTAAGAAAAGAAAAAACGGGCGTGGTTACTAGCAATAAGATGAATAAGAGTATCACAGTTGCTATTAAATGGAAAGAAAAACATCCCATTTATGGTAAGTTCGTTAATAAGACGAAGAAATATCATGCTCACGATGAAAAGAATGAATGCAATATTGGCGATATCGTGAAAATCATGGAAACTCGTCCATTGAGCAAAACTAAAAGATGGAGATTAGTTCAAATAATCGAAAGGGCTAAATAACATGATACAACAAGAGTCAAGATTAGTAGTAGCTGATAACAGTGGTGCAAAAGAAGCTTTATGTATTCGCGTATTGGGTGGTACAAGAAAGAGATATGCAACTGTTGGAGACGTGATTGTAGTGGCGATTAAGAGTGTTATCCCCTCTAGTGATATAAAGAAGGGATCCGTTTCAAAAGCTGTAATCGTACGTACTAAGAAGGAAATTCGTCGTGCAGACGGTTCTTATATCCGCTTTGATGACAATGCCTGTGTATTGTTAAACGGCACTGGGGATATTCGCGGTAGCCGTATCTTTGGTCCGGTAGCCAGAGAACTTCGTGCAACAAATATGAAAATTGTTTCACTTGCACCGGAGGTGCTTTAATTGTTGAAATATTTAGAGTAATGAGCAAATTACATATCAAAAAAGGCGATATCGTTTTCGTTAATACTGGTGAAGACAAAGGTAAGACAGGTCGTGTCCTGAAAGTATTGGTAAAAGAAAACCGTGCAATTGTCGAAAGTATTAATATGGTATCAAAGCATACCAAGCCTAATGCAAAAAATCCTCAAGGAGGAATCGAAAAGAAAGAAGCTCCTATTCATGTATCTAACTTGAATGTCGTAGATCCAAAAACAGGAAAACCCACTCGCATAGGTCGTAAAGTAAATGAAAAGGGTGTTTTAGTGCGTTATTCAAAAAAAACAGGGGAGGAGATTAAATAATGAGTAATACTGCCAGTCTTAAAAAAGAGTATCAGGACAGAATTGTTCCTGCTTTAACTAAAGAATTTGGTTATAAGTCTGTAATGCAAGTGCCTGTATTGAAAAAGATTGTGATCAATCAAGGTTTGGGTATAGCCACTGCTGATAAGAAAATAATTGATGTTGCTATTGGTGAATTAACTGCTATTACTGGACAAAAGGCTGTTGCAACTGTTTCTAAGAAAGACATATCAAATTTTAAGTTGCGTAAAAAAATGCCTATTGGGGTAATGGTTACTTTACGCCGTGAACAGATGTATGAATTTTTGGAAAGATTAGTTCGCATTGCTCTTCCGCGTATTCGCGACTTTAAGGGTATTGAAAGCAAGTTGGATGGCCGTGGCAATTATACACTCGGCATTCAGGAACAAATCATTTTTCCTGAAATAAATATTGATAATATCACCAAAATATTAGGAATGAATATTACCTTTGTAACTTCTGCGAAAACAGATGAAGAAGGTTATGCTCTGTTAAGAGAATTTGGTTTGCCTTTTAAAAATGCAAAAAGACTAAAGTAGTTATGGCTAAGGAATCAATGAAAGCCCGCGAGGTAAAAAGAGCTAAGTTGGTTGCTAAATATGCAGCTAAACGAGCTCAGTTGAAAGCTAAAGGTGATTATGAGGCTTTGCAGCTTTTGCCGAAGAACGCTTCTCCTGTGCGTTTGCACAATCGTTGTAAAATTACAGGGCGTCCGAAAGGATATGTGCGTCAGTTCGGTATTTCTCGTATTCAGTTGCGAGAAATGGCTTCACAAGGTTTAATTCCTGGTGTAAAGAAAGCAAGTTGGTGAGAGTTTTTAAATATTGTCCGGGAAATCCGGATCAATTTAATTAATTATTTATATGACAGATCCTATTGCAGATTATTTGACAAGATTGCGTAATGCAATCAAAGCAAAGCACAAAGTCGTTGAAGTGCCAGCGTCAAATTTAAAGAAAGAGATCACAAAGATCCTTTTTGACAAGGGTTATATCCTTAATTTTAAGTTTGTAGAAGATAACATTCAAGGTACAATTAAAATTGCTTTGAAGTATGATCTTGTAAACAAAGTTAATGCAATCAAAAAACTTGAAAGAGTTTCTACTCCAGGTTTGCGTAAGTACACTGGTTATAAAGATATGCCTCGTGTATTGAATGGGTTAGGTATTGCTGTTCTTTCTACTTCTAAAGGTGTTATGACTGATAAAGAAGCTCGCGAGCTGAAAATCGGTGGTGAAGTTTTATGTTATGTCTATTAATTAGGAGGAAGAAGAATGTCAAGAATAGGAAAATTGCCAATTCATATACCGGCTGGTGTTACAGTCACTATCAAAGATAACCTTGTAACAGTTAAAGGTCCTAAAGGAGAACTTGCACAGGCTGTAAGTCCTGATATTCAAGTTGCAATTGAAAATGGAGTAGTTCATTTGACACGCTCAACAGATGAGAAGAATCATCGTGCTTTACATGGTTTGTACCGTGCTTTGATTCATAATATGGTAATTGGTGTATCTGAAGGATACAAGAAAGAGTTGGAACTTGTAGGTGTTGGTTATCGTGTGACTAATACAGGGCAATTGTTAGATCTTTCATTAGGTTATACACATAATATTTATATGTTGTTGCCTAAAGAAGTAAAAGTTGAAACAAAGACAGAGAGAAATAAAAACCCTCTGATTATCCTTGAATCTGCTGATAAACAATTATTAGGTCAGATTTGTGCTAAGATTCGTTCATTCCGAAAACCAGAGCCTTATAAGGGTAAGGGTATTAAATTTGTGGGCGAAGAAATTCGAAGAAAGTCTGGTAAATCAGCAGGTAAGTAATCTACATAAACTGAAAATTATCATGACAACGAAGATAGAAAGAAGATTAAAGATAAAAGCAGGTGTAAGAAGTAAAATTTCAGGTACAACTGAACGTCCTCGCTTGACTGTGTTTAGAAGTAACAAGCAAATCTATGCACAGGTTATTGATGACACCACAGGTAAAACTTTAGCTTCTGCTTCATCTTTGAAGATGGAAGAAAAAACTTCGAAAAAAGAAATTGCAGCAAAAGTTGGTGAACTAATTGCAAAAAATGCACAGGAAGTTGGTGTTCAGGCTGTAGTTTTTGATCGTAACGGTTACCTGTATCACGGGAGAATTAAAGAATTAGCAGATGCTGCACGTAACGGCGGCCTTAAATTTTGATGAAAATGGCAGGAGTTAATAACAGAATAAAATCAACCAACGACTTAGAGTTGAAAGATCGACTGGTTGCTATCAACCGCGTAACTAAGGTAACAAAAGGTGGACGTACTTTTAGTTTTGCCGCTATTGTGGTAGTTGGGAATGAAAACGGTATTGTTGGCTGGGGGTTAGGAAAAGCTGGTGAAGTAACTACAGCCATTGCTAAAGGCGTAGAAGCTGCTAAAAAGAATTTGATTCGTGTTCCTGTTTATAATGGTACTATCCCTCACGAACAATTTGCCAAATTTGGGGGTGCGCAGATTTTGATCAAGCCAGCCTCTCATGGTACTGGAGTAAAAGCAGGTGGTGCTATGCGTGCTGTTCTCGAAAGCGTTGGAATTACAGACGTGTTGGCAAAATCAAAAGGCTCTTCTAATCCTCATAACTTAGTGAAAGCAACTATTGCCGCATTGGAAGAATTAAGAAGTCCGTTTGATGTAGCTCAGAATCGTAGTATTTCAGTCGAAAAAGTATTTAGAGGTTAATTAGGAAGAGTAGTTATGGAAACAATTAAAGTTAAGCAGATTAAAAGTAGAATTAATTGCCCTAAAGACCAAAAAAGAACTTTGGATGCGTTGGGTTTGAGAAAACTAAATCAAGTGGTAGAGCATGAAGCTAATCCTTGTATTTGGGGAATGGTTGAGAAAGTAAAACATTTGGTTTCAGTTGAAAAATAATAATTGCTCAAAAATATTGCGATATGAATTTATCAAATTTAAAACCGGCAGCAGGTTCCGTTAAAACCAGAAAAAGAATAGGACGAGGTGCAGGTTCTGGCTTAGGTGGTACTTCAACAAGAGGCCATAAAGGTGCTAAGTCAAGATCAGGCTATAAAAACAAAATTGGTTTTGAAGGTGGTCAGATGCCTATTCAAAGACGTTTGCCTAAATTTGGCTTCAAGAATATTAATCGTGTAGAATATAAGGCAATTAACATTTCGATTCTTCAGCAATTAGCTGAATCTCAGAATTTGAATGAGATTGGAATTGAAGAGTTAGTAAACGCTGGTTATATTTCTTCTTCTCAGTTGGTTAAAATTCTTGGCAAGGGCAGTTTGACGGCCAAATTGAAGGTTTCTGCACATGCATTTTCTAAATCTGCCGAATCTGCTATCCAAGCCGTAGGTGGAACTGTCGTTAAACTCTAATTTATGAGAGCTGTAGAAACAATAAAGAATATCTGGAAGATTGAGGATCTGAGAAATCGGATTCTCACCACTCTCCTATTAGTGATTGTATATCGCTTTGGAACTTTTGTGGTTCTTCCTGGCATTGATCCTAAGGCATTAACCGCTTTACAAGAACAGACGCAAGGTGGTTTGTTGGCATTATTGGATATGTTTTCTGGTGGTGCCTTTTCTAATGCTTCTATTTTTGCATTGGGAATTATGCCATATATTTCTGCTTCTATCGTTATGCAATTGATGGCAATTGCTGTTCCTTCTTTTCAAAAATTGCAAAGAGAAGGCGAAAGTGGACATCGTAAGATTAACCAGTGGACACGTTATTTAACGGTGGCCATTTTGTTATTCCAAGGTCCTACTTATTTGGTAAACTTAAGTGTGCAGTTGAGAGCTGTAGGTGCTTCTTTGCCTCCAGGAATTTGGTTTACGATTTCATCAACAATCATTTTGGCTGCAGGAAGTATGTTTATCCTGTGGTTAGGTGAAAGAATAACAGATAAAGGTATAGGCAATGGCATTTCGTTTATCATCCTTGTCGGGATCATAGCGCGTTTGCCTCATTCTTTGTTTCAAGAATTTATTTCTAGAACAAGTGAAAAGACAGGTGGTTTGGTTATGTTCTTGTTCGAAATGCTGTTCTTGCTGTTCGTGATTGCAGGTGCGATTCTCTTGGTTCAAGGAACTAGAAAAGTCCCTGTACAGTATGCGAAGAAAATTATTGGTAACAAACAGTATGGTGGTGCTCGTCAGTATATACCTTTAAAGGTGAATGCTGCAAATGTAATGCCTATCATTTTTGCTCAGGCAATCATGTTTATTCCAATCTCTATTGTTGGTTTTTCTAATACTGGTGAAAATTCAGGTTTCTGGGCTGCATTTATGAATAATACAGGATTTTGGTATAATTTTGTATTTGCCATTTTGATTATTTTGTTTACCTATTTTTATACTGCCATCACAATTAATCCGACTCAGATGTCTGATGATTTGAAGAGAAACAATGGTTTCATTCCGGGAGTTAAGCCTGGTAAACAAACCAAAGATTATTTGGATTCAATCATGGATCGTATTACATTACCAGGTGCCATTTTTTTGGCAATTGTAGCTATTATGCCTGCTTTTGCACGGTTGGCTGGTGTGAGTACGGCGTTTTCACAATTCTTTGGGGGTACTTCTTTGTTGATTCTTGTTGGCGTTGTTTTGGATACATTGCAACAGGTTGAAAGTCATTTGTTGATGCGCCATTATGATGGTTTGCTAAAGTCTGGTAGAATTAAAGGTCGTTCAGGCGTAAATGCTTATTAAATTTCGATGATCTATTTAAAAACAGATGAAGAAATTGAATTGATGCGTGAAGCAAATCAATTGGTCGGTAAAACATTGGCTGAAGTGGCTAAACATGTAGTACCAGGGGTTTCCACGCTTCAACTTGATAAGATTGCGGAAGAATTTATTAGGGATCATGGAGCTGTTCCTGCTTTTTTAGGATATGGAGGTTTCCCTAATTCAATTTGTACTTCAGTGAACGAGGAGGTGATACACGGTATTCCTTCATCTTTAAAAATTCTGAAAGATGGGGATATTATTTCGGTTGATTGTGGTACAATATTGAATGGGTATGTTGGTGATTCAGCCTATACTTTTTGTGTGGGCGAGGTTGATCCAAAAGTAAAAGACCTTTTGAAGGTGACGAAAGAATCTTTGTATCTGGGTATTCAGGCAGCTGTTGAAGGGAAACGTGTGGGTGACATAAGTTATGCTATTCAGACGTATTGCGAGTCTTATAATTATTCTGTTGTTCGGGAATTGGTGGGACATGGCATTGGAAAAAGAATGCACGAGGAACCTGAAGTTCCTAATTATGGCCGCCAAGGATGCGGTTCATTGCTTAAATCCGGCATGTGCATTTGCATTGAACCCATGATTAATATGGGAAGCAAGAATGTCGTATTTGAGCGAGATGGATGGACTGTCCGGACAAAAGACAGGAAGTGTTCAGCTCATTTTGAACATTGTATCGCTATTCGTCCTGTTGGTCCACAAATATTATCTTCATTTGATTTTATAGACGAAGTTTTAGGCAATAACGCGATTTAATCTTTATTTTATGTATGGCTAAACAGTCAGCAATTGAACAAGATGGAGTAATTGTAGAAGCATTGTCAAATGCAATGTTTCGGGTTGAATTAGAAAATGGACATGAGATAACCGCTCACATTTCTGGAAAGATACGTATGCATTATATCAAGATTCTTCCAGGCGATAAGGTGAGAGTTGAAATGTCTCCTTATGATTTATCAAAAGGTAGAATTGCTTTTAGGTATAAATAAAAACTAGATATGAAAGTAAGAGCATCTTTGAAGAAGCGTACCCCTGAGTGCATAATTGTGAGAAGAAAGGGGCGTCTGTATGTAATTAACAAGAAAAACCCGAAGTACAAAGTACGTCAGGGATAATATTGGTTTGTGCAAAATAATTAGGTAATAATATGGCTATAAGAATAGTTGGTGTAGATTTGCCGCAGAACAAAAGAGGAGAAGTTGCTTTGACATACATTTACGGTATCGGTCGGAGTGCAGCTAATACTATCTTGGCAAAAGCAGGTATCGATCGCGATATTAAAGTGCAGGATTGGACAGATGATCAGGCTGCCAAAGTACGTGAAATTATCGGTGCGGAATATAAAGTAGAAGGTGATTTGCGTTCTGAAGTACAGATGAACATCAAGCGTCTGATGGATATTGGTTGTTACAGGGGTGTTCGCCACCGTTTAGGTTTGCCTTTGAGAGGCCAGAAGACAAAGAATAACTCTCGCACCCGCAAGGGCAAGAAGAAAACTGTTGCAAATAAGAAAAAAGCTACTAAATAATAAGAGTTGAGATATGGCAAAGAAAACAGTCGCAGCAAAAAAGAGAAACGTAAAGGTTGACGCTTACGGTCAGGCTCACATTCATTCTTCTTTTAATAATATCATCGTCTCTTTTGCCAATAGCGAAGGCCAGGTAATTAGCTGGTCATCTGCTGGCAAGATGGGATTTAGAAGCTCTAAAAAGAATACCCCGTATGCCGCCCAGGTCGCAGCTCAGGATTGTGCCAAAGTAGCATACGATTTGGGTTTGCGCAAAGTGAAGGTTTATGTGAAAGGGCCTGGCAATGGACGTGAATCCGCTATCAGAACGATTCATGGCTCAGGCATCGAGGTAACTGAGATCATTGATGTCACCCCGCTGCCACACAATGGATGTCGTCCTCCTAAAAGGAGAAGAGTATAATTAACTATAACTTTCTTGCATAAGGAATCTGGAATCGTGAACAGATCGCATCTGTCCTCTCTGTTATTGAGGGTGCATGGTTCCGAGATTCCTCTGGAACATTAAAACAATAGGAAAATGGCAAGGTATATTGGACCTAAAACAAAAATTGCCCGTAAATTCGGTGAGGCTATCTTCGGTGCGGATAAAGTTCTTTCTAAGAAAAACTACCCTCCTGGACAGCATGGTAACTCAAGAAAAAGAAAAACTTCTGAGTACGGCATTCAGCTTCGCGAGAAGCAGAAAGCCAAATATACTTACGGTCTATTGGAAAAGCAATTCAGGAACCTTTTCGAAAAGGCTTCCCGTTCCAAAGGCATTACCGGCGAAGTATTGTTGCAGTTGCTCGAAGCCCGTTTGGACAACATGGTATTCCGTTTGGGCATTGCCCCGACGAGGGCTGCCGCCCGCCAGTTGGTTTCTCACCGCCACATTACGGTTAACGGGGAGGTGGTAGGCATCCCTTCTTATTCAACCAAGCCGGGGCAGATCATCGGTGTTCGTGAGAAATCCAAGTCTTTGGAAGTCATTGCTGATGCGTTGGCAGGATTCAACCACAGCAAGTATCCTTGGATGGAATGGGATCAGTCGTCAATGAGCGGCAAACTATTGCATTTGCCGGAAAGGGCCGACATCCCTGAAAACATCAAAGAACAGTTGATCGTAGAATTGTATTCCAAATAATAATTGATGCCATGGCGATATTAGCATTTCAAAAACCCGATAAAGTATTAATGTTGGAAGCGAACGACTTTTTCGGAAAGTTTGAATTCCGCCCGTTGGAGCCTGGCTACGGCATTACCATCGGCAATGCCTTGCGCCGCATTCTCTTGTCTTCTTTGGAAGGGTTTGCCATCACGTCCATCAAGATCGACGGGGTGAATCATGAATTTGATGTCATTCCCGGCGTGATAGAGGATGTGACCAACATTATCCTTAACCTGAAGCAAGTGCGTTTCAAACACACGGTGGACGACATAGAGAGTGAAAAAGCAAGCATCAATGTTTCGGGCACGGAGGTGTTCAAAGCCGGAGACATAGGCAAGCAATTGACAGGGTTCGAAGTCTTGAATCCCGACTTGGTCATTTGCCGTTTGGACTCGAACGCAAGCTTCCACATCGAACTTTCCATCAACAAAGGACGCGGCTATGTGCCGGCCGAGGAGAACAGAAAGCCGGATGACGATGTCCATGTGATTGCGATCGATTCCATCTACACCCCGATCCGCAACGTCAAGTATTTCGTCGAGAACTTCCGCGTCGAGCAAAAGACGGACTACGAAAAGCTGCTTCTTGAGATAACCACGGACGGTTCCATCCATCCCAAAGAGGCGTTGAAAGAGGCCGCCAAGATCCTGATCCTCCACTTCATGCTGTTCTCCGACGAGAAGATTGCCATCGAGTCGGTTGACAGCGAAGACGGCGACGACGAGTTCGATGAGGAAGTCCTTCACATGCGCCAGTTGCTGAAGAGCAAGCTGTCTGACATGGACCTTTCGGTCCGCGCGTTGAACTGCCTGAAGGCCGCCGATGTCGAGACGCTGGGCGAACTGGTGAAGTTCAACAAGAACGACCTCCTGAAGTTCCGCAACTTCGGCAAGAAGTCGCTCACCGAACTGGACGAGCTGCTGGAAAGCCTGAACCTTTCTTTCGGCATGGATATCACAAAATATAAATTGGATAAAGAGTAAAGTATAGCGATGAGACATAACAGAAAAATAAACCATTTAGGCCGTAAAAGCGCCCACCGCAAGGCGATGCTTTCGAATATGGCGTGCTCCCTGATCAAACACAAGAGAATCTTTACGACGACAGCCAAGGCCAAGGCGCTCCGTAAGTACGTAGAACCGCTGATTACCAAGTCGAAGAGGGATACGACCCACTCCCGGCGCCTCGTCTTCAGCAAGCTGCACGACAAATATACCGTGACTGAATTGTTCAAGGACGTCTCCCAGAAAATCGGAGACCGCCCGGGCGGATATACCCGCATCATCAAGACAGGCCATCGGTTGGGCGACAATGCCGCCATGTGCTTCATTGAATTAGTTGATTATAACGATAATATGAAGAAAGACGTTGCGGTCAAGAAGACCGGCAGGACACGCCGCTCCCGCAAGAAACCGGCCGCCGCAACCGAAACTCCGGCCGCAGAAGCCCCCGCGACGACTGAATAAAGGACATCACGGGCCGCCCTGTCAAGGGGGAACGATTGAACAAGGCGCAGGTTCACAGACC
>CAYRFT010000003.1:0-10761 GCA_964423585.1 uncultured Parabacteroides sp.
TTTTTTGCTTATGTTTGCAGGAAAGGAAACATAGCCCCATGAATCGGAAAAACGAAGAAAATTTGCCCGTGCTGATACATATTCCGGAGACAAGTTCGACGAATACGTACATGCGTGAATTGCTGGCGAGGGAAAAAGTCCCCGAAGGATCGTGCGTGTGGGCGGATTTCCAAACGGCGGGCCGCGGGCAAACCGGGAACGCATGGGAATCGGAGGCCGGGGAAAACTTGACATTCAGCATCGTGGTTTACCCGGATTTTTTGCCTGCCAACCGCCAGTTCCTGATCTCGGAACTCTCGGCTTGCAGCGTGAAGGAATTGCTGGACGGATATGCCTCGGATATTACGGTAAAGTGGCCGAACGACGTGTACTGGAAAGACCGGAAAATCTGCGGCATGTTGATAGAGAATGAACTGTCGGGGCAGGATTTGCACGTTTCCGTTTCCGGCATTGGGATTAATCTGAACCAAAAAGAATTCCGTGGAGGCGCGCCCAATCCGGTTTCTTTGCGGCAGATACGGGGATGCGAGGTGGACCGGGAAAAGCTGATGCGGGAATTCATGGAGATATTCCATGCCAATTACCTGTTGATTGCGGGAGGGCGCGGAGGGGAGCTGCACGACAAATACATGCAGTCGTTGTATCGGAAGGACGGTTTTTATTTGTACGAGGATGCAAACGGGCGTTTCGAGGCAGCCCTGAAAGGAATCGAACCGACCGGGCATCTGTTGTTGGCATTGAAAGACGGGACGATCCGCCGTTATGAATTCAAAGAAGTGAAATATGTCCTACCCTCCCGGTTATTCCCGTCCGGGAAGCGGTTCCCATGGAAGAAAAGCCGGTAAGACCGCCTTTCCGGGCAGGCGGGGCGGCCTGTTGATAACTTTTTTCCCTCTTTGTTTGGAAGGTAAACGTGTAAATATGTAATTTTACAATCGAAATCGACGGATGATTTGCAAATCAAACAGGTACGCCGATTACAAGAAGTAAAGTTTTAAGTTCAAAAGAGAATAAGATGAAGGAGCAGGAGATCGCTTACCATGTGCCGGTCTTGTTGGAAGAAAGCCTGGAAGGCATGGCCGTTTGTCCGGAAGGCGTTTATGTGGACGCCACCTTTGGAGGCGGAGGGCACTCGCGCGAAATCCTGCGCCGTCTGGGAGAACAAGGACGCTTGTACGGCTTTGACCAGGATGCGGATGCCGAAAAGAACATACCCGACGACCCCCGTTTTACGTTCGTGAGAAGCAACTTCCGGTATCTGTATAATTTCATGCGTTATCATCGGGAAGTCGGGAAAGTAGATGCGTTGTTGGCTGATTTGGGCGTTTCTTCCCATCATTTTGATGACCAGGAACGAGGTTTTTCCTTCCGCTTTGACGGGCAACTGGACATGCGCATGAACACGCGGGCCGGACAGACAGCGGCGGATGTGCTGAATACTTATACGGAAGAGGCGTTGGCGGATGTGTTCTATTTGTATGGAGAAGTGAAAGTGGCACGCAAGCTGGCATCGATGATTGCAAAAGCCAGGGAAACCAAAGCATTTGCAACCATAGAAGACCTGGTAGATGTCGTCAGGCCCTTTGCGGGCAGAGGAAAGGAGAATAAATTCCTGGCGCAAGTATTCCAGGCTTTGCGTATTGAAGTGAACGACGAAATGGGTGCTTTGCGGGAAATGTTGATGGCGACGCTGAAGGTATTGAAGCGGGGAGGAAGACTGGCGGTCATCACCTATCATTCATTGGAAGACCGCTTGGTAAAGAATTTCCTGAAGAGCGGCAATTTCGAAGGCCGTGCCGAACAGGATTTCTTCGGGAACGTACAGTCCCCTTTCAAATTGGTAAATAACAAGGTGATTGTCCCTTCTGCCGAAGAAACGGAACGGAATCCCCGGTCGAGAAGTGCCAAACTGCGGATTGCAGAACGAAAATAAAAAAAAGAAACCATGGGTATGGATGATGCAACTGATAAAACTGCCAATCAAGAGAAGAAGAGGAAGCGCTTTTCTTTTCTTTACGTATTGGGTGGAGGTTTCCTGAAAGAGGATTTCTTTACGCGCCATACACGCATGATTGTGTTTGTGGTGATTTTGGTATTCTTCTTTATCGGAAACCGATACACCTGTTTGCAGAAACTACGGGAAATAGACCGTTTGCAGCAGGAACTGAGGGATGTCCGGTTTGAGGCGCTCTCTATTTCATCTGAACTGACCGACAAAAGCCGCCAGTCGCAGATAGAGCTGTTGATAGAAGAACAAGGGATTGATTTGGAGGGAAGCACAGCTCCTCCGTATGAATTGGAGAAATAACATGGCAGATGATACGAACATAGAAGATAAAAAAATCAAGGACGGCCGCATCTTCTTCTCCTATCTGGTGGTTATTCTGTTCCTGTCCATATTGGCAGGCCTTATTGTTGTAAAGGCCTGCAATACGGCTGTAAGGGACAAAGAACGTTGGCTGGAATTGGCAAAGACCCAGATTTTGCCTGATCGGATCGTTCTGCCCAGCCGTGGAAATATTTATTCGCATGACGGGAAATTAATGGCCACGAGCGTGCCTCGTTACTACACCTATTTGGACTTCAAGGCTGAAGGTTTCCTGTTGGATACCTTTCTATATTCCAAGCGTGACGGCGTGGATTCTTTATCGGTTCATTTGTCGAGAAAGTTCAAAGATCGAAGCCCTGCCGGATATAAAAGTCATTTACTGCGCGGTTTGAAGTCTGGGAGCCGTCAATATCCGGTTCATGTCGGGAAAGTGTCTTATTCGGACCTGAAAGAGATGAAGAAGTATCCGTTCTTGCGGTTAAATCGCTTTAAAAGCGGATTCTATACCAAGGAAATGGTGGTTCGCCAACGTCCGTTCGGGTCATTGGCTGCCCGTACAATCGGAGATGTGTATGGAGAAATTGACACGGTAACTAAAGGAAAAAACGGGCTCGAATTACAATATGACTCGTTGCTGAGAGGGAAGCCGGGTACCAGTTCTGTCCGCCGCATCGGAGGCCGTTGGACCAATGTGATCGAACAGGAACCCGAAGAAGGAATGGATATCTATTCAACCATTGACATAGATATTCAGGATATCACGGAGAAATCTTTGAAGGATATGCTGAAGAAGATTGATGCCGCTTCAGGAACAGCGGTCGTCATGGAAGTAAAGACCGGAGAGATAAAGGCCATTACCAACATGGGGCGTATTCAGGAAGGAGTATATGGAGAGACGGTGAATCATGCGGTGGCGGATGAAACGGAACCGGGCTCGACATTCAAAGTCGCTTCTATCATGGTCGCTTTGGAAGACGGCGTTTGCCAGCCCGGTGATACGGTAGATACGGGGAACGGCATCTATATGTATAAAGGTTCGCGCATGACCGACCACAATGCAAATAAAGGAGGGTATCATAAAATCACAGTAGAGCAGGCCATTTGGAATTCATCGAATATCGGTGTCGCCAAAACCATCCTGAAAGGATACGAGAATAATCCGGCAAAGTTTGTGGAAGGCCTATACCGGATTGGAATGAACGCCGACTTGCAAATAGACATACCCGGGGCTGGACGTTCCATGATTCGTCGGCCGGATGACAAGAATCATTATTGGTCGAAGACTACTTTGCCATGGATGTCTTTCGGATATGAAACGCAGATCCCTCCAATTTCTACGTTGGCATTTTACAATGCGATTGCCAATAATGGTACGATGATGCGTCCTTATTTTGTCAAAGAGATCAAACATCGGGGAAAAAGCGTCCGGAAATTCTCTCCACGTGTTATTATTCCTTCTATCTGTTCAGAGAAGACATTACATATCATCCAAAAGATGTTGGTCGGGGTTGTAGAGCAAGGAACCGGAGCGGCTGTGCATTCGGATGTTATTCCAATAGCCGGGAAAACAGGAACCGCCCAGATTGCTTCAGGAGGTGTGTATCGGCAGTCAGGACACCAAGTCGCTTTTGCCGGATACTTCCCTGCGGACGATCCGATATATAGTTGCATAGTAGTGATTCGCCAGCCTCGGATTGGATATCCTTCGGGCGGTACTATGTCGGGTGGAGTAGTGAAAGTTATTGCAGAAAAGATTTATTCAAGCCATATCTCTATTCCGATAGACGAAACGAAGCCGGATTCGACTGCGGTCTTTTTGCCTCAAGTAAAAGGGGGAGAGAAGAGAGCGGTTGAAAATGTGCTGGATGAACTGGATATTGCATTTGACAGCGACAGTACAGAAACGGAGTGGGTAAAGACAGCTCGAAATAAGGAACGGAACCGGATTGTCATGGAAGATGTGACAATACGGAAAGGATTGGTACCGGCTGTGTTTGGGTTGGATGCGAAAGATGCCGTATTTTTATTGGAGTCTGCGGGATTGCGGGTTACACTGTCGGGTGCCGGTCGTGTGACATCCCAGAGTATTCCACCCGGGCATCGTGTTTCAAAAGGACAAACTATATTATTAACATTAAAGTGACTATGGAATTACAAAAACTGATTCAAGTATTGGATGCTCCTGTTGTGACAGGATCTCTGCAAGCGGAGATTGCAGGAATTCAATCCGATTCCCGTCGGATTGAACCGGGATTCCTGTTTGTAGCCGTTCGGGGGACAGTCGTAGATGGCCATGCCTATATTGCTGGAGCATTGGAAAAAGGCGCGGTTGCAGTGGTCTGCGAAGAAATACCGGAAGGCTTGAATGATCAATGTATATTCGTGGTGGTGAAAGATTCTGCCGAGGCTTTGGGCAAGTTACTTTCCGCCTGGTACGATCATCCCTCAGACAAATTAGTATTGGTGGGTGTGACAGGAACGAACGGAAAAACAACCATTGCCACCTTATTATACCAGATGTTCCGTAAATTAGGGCATAAGGCCGGGCTAATTTCTACGGTTTGCAATTATATTGACGGTGAAGCCATCCCGACAGAACATACGACACCCGATCCGATAACGCTTCATGCGCTGTTGGCTCGAATGGTAGAGGCCGGATGTGAATATGCTTTTATGGAAGTAAGTTCACATTCGATCGACCAAAGGCGTATCAGCGGTTTATCGTTTAATGGTGGTATTTTCACGAATCTGACACGGGATCATTTAGACTATCATAAAACGGTAGAGAATTATCTGAAAGCAAAAAAGAAATTCTTTGATGACCTGCCGGCAACAGCTTTTGCTTTGACGAACTTGGATGATAAGTCGGGGATGGTAATGCTACAAAATACAGTTGCTAAGAAATTGACGTATTCTTTGCGCACGTTGGCAGATTTCAAGGGAAAGATATTAGAGTCTCATTTTGACGGAACGGAACTGTTGATTAATAACCGGGAAACGTCTGTGCATTTTGTAGGACGTTTCAATGCTTATAACTTATTGGCTGTTTATGGTGCTGCCGTGAGCTTGGGGAAAAATCCGGAAGATGTATTGCTGGTATTAAGTACGCTGCATCCGGTTTCAGGGCGATTTGAAACGTTCCGTTCGCCAAAAGGCTATACAGCAATTGTGGATTATGCCCATACGCCGGATGCATTGACGAATGTATTGAATGGCATTCATGAAGTGCTGGAGGACAATGGAAGAGTAATTACCGTAGTCGGGTGCGGAGGAAACCGGGATAAGGGAAAACGACCGATGATGGCAAAAGAAGCCGTTCGCCTGAGCGATCAAGTGATTTTGACTTCCGATAATCCCCGTTTTGAGGAACCGGATGCGATTATACAAGACATGGCAGCCGGACTGACTCCGGCCGACTTGGAACAAACGTTGTGTATCACGGATCGGGAACAAGCTATCAAAACGGCTGCCAAACTGGCGAAAAAAGGCGATGTCATTCTGATTGCGGGAAAAGGACATGAAGATTATCAGGAAATAAAAGGTGTGAAACACCATTTTGATGACCGGGAAATCATAAGGAACTTGTTTGCTAATCAACAAGCGTAAGGGATATGCTATATTATTTGTTTAATTATTTGGATCAGTTGGATTTTCCGGGTGCGGGCATGTTTAAGTACGTGTCTTTCCGTTCAGGTTTGGCATTGATACTTTCGTTGTTTATATCCACGGCAATCGGTCGGAAAATCATAGACCGGTTACAGTATTTGCAGATCGGAGAGTCAATTCGGAACCTGGGGCTTGAGGGAGAATACAGTAAGAAAGGAACACCTACAATGGGCGGTATTATTATCATCATTGCTATCCTGGTTCCGACATTGCTTTGTGCTCGATTAAGCAACATTTATGTCTTACTCATGCTTGTTACCACTATTTGGCTGGGAGTTTTGGGATTTGCCGATGATTATATTAAGGTATTTAAGAAGAATAAGGAAGGCATGCATGGCCGGTTCAAGATTATCGGCCAAGTAGGATTAGGATTGATTGTTGGTTTGGTTTTGTTTCTAAGTCCGGATGTGGTTATTAAGGAAAATATGGAAATCCGTCATGATAATGTGATTGAAACGGTGGAGTTCCATACATTGGAAATGAAATCAACCAAGACGACCATTCCGTTCGTCAAAAACAACAACTTTGATTATGCCATGCTGGTCGATTGGGCAGGAGAATACAAGGAGGAAGCTGCTTGGATTCTATTCGTTGCCATGGTGATTTTTGTTGTGACTGCTGTTTCTAACGGAGCCAATCTGACAGACGGATTGGATGGGCTGGCTGCCGGGACATCCGCTATCATTGGAGTTGCTTTGGGCATCTTGGCCTATATGTCATCTCACTTCCAATTTGCCTCGTTCCTGAATATCATGTTTATTCCGGGAGCAGAAGAATTGACAGTCTTTGCATCGGCTTTTATCGGGGCGACTATTGGGTTCTTATGGTACAATGCCTTCCCGGCACAAGTGTTCATGGGAGATACCGGAAGCCTGACTTTGGGAGGGATTATAGCCGTATTCGCCATTATCATCCGGAAAGAATTGTTGATCCCGATTTTATGTGGAATCTTTTTGGTAGAAAGCCTGTCGGTTATCTTACAGACTTGTTACTTTAAATATACGAAGAAAAAATATGGAGAAGGGCATCGGATCTTTAAGATGTCACCTTTGCACCATCATTTTCAGAAAGCAGGAAATGCCGGTATCCAGGCGTTGATACAAAAGCCGTTGAATAAAGTGCCGGAGTCGAAGATTGTGGTTCGCTTTTGGTTGATTGGCATTATCTTGGCTGTTATTACGATTGTTACATTAAAGATGAGATAAAAAGATGAGTAAGAAAATTGTTGTGTTGGGAGCTGGTGAAAGCGGTGCAGGTGCTGCGGTTCTGGCCAAGAAGGAAAGTTTTGACGTGTTTGTGTCTGATCTTTCTATCATCAAACCCAAGTACAAGGAAATGCTGGATTCCCATGCGATACGCTGGGAAGAGGGGCAACATACGGAATCTGACATCTTGAATGCCGATGAAATAATCAAAAGCCCGGGAATCCCGGACAAGGCATCCATTGTTCAGAAGCTGAAGGCACAAGGTACACCGATTATCTCGGAGATCGAATTTGCCGGCCGCTATACGGATGCGAAGATGATTTGCATTACCGGCAGCAACGGGAAAACAACGACCACCATGCTGACTCATCATTTGTTGACTGAAGCCGGCATAGATGCGGGGCTGGCTGGCAATGTAGGGAATAGTCTGGCATTGCAAGTGGCGGAGAATCCGCATTCGGTTTATGTTATCGAATTAAGCAGTTTCCAATTGGATTATATGTTCGATTTCAAAGCGGATATAGCTATTCTGCTGAACATTACTCCCGATCATTTGGATCGTTATGATTATGAAATGCAGAATTACGTGGATGCCAAATTTCGTATTATTCAAAACCAGACAGAGAAAGATGCGTTCATCTTTTGGAATGATGACCCGATTATCGCCCGCGAAATCGGGAAACGTCATCCAAAGGCAATTCTTTACCCTTTCGCCGAAACACATGAAGATGGAACCAAGGGATATGTGGAAAATAATCAAATATTCGTAGAAACTGAAAATGGAACTTTTATAATGGAACAAGATTTATTAGCATTGACAGGGAAGCATAACCTGTATAATTCGTTGGCATCAACTATTGCCGCAAAGATCATGGATATTCATGACGAGAAGATCCGGGCTTCCTTAAAGAATTTTGCCGGTGTTGAGCATCGGTTGGAGAAAGTTGCCCGTGTGCGCGGCGTGGATTATATCAACGATTCGAAAGCCACCAATGTCAATTCTTGTTGGTACGCCTTGCAGTCAATGCGTACACCGGTTGTCTTGATCTTGGGAGGAACCGACAAAGGCAATGACTATGCAGAAATTGAAGCTCTGGTAAAAAAGAAGGTTCGGGCATTGATCTTTTTGGGAATTGACAACCGGAAGTTGCATGCTTTCTTTGATGGCAAGGTCGATCGGATTGAAGATGCCGGTTCGATGGAAGATGCCGTGAACAAAGCATACCTGTTAGCGAAGAAAGGCGATACAGTTTTGCTTTCCCCGTGTTGCGCCAGCTTCGACTTGTTTACTTGCTATGAAGACCGGGGCGACCAATTCAAGGCGTGTGTCCGTAATTTATAACGATTGAAAGGGGAATGTCATGGATTTGGCAGGCAGATTGTTTAAAGGCGACCGTGTCATTTGGATCATATTTATGCTTTTATGCCTGATTTCGGTGATGGAGGTTTTCAGCGCGACCAGCAGGATTGCTTATGGGAAAGCAAATTATTGGATGCCGATTATTCGCCATGCCTCTTTTTTGATGGCTGGTTTTGCCGGTGTGTTGATATTGCATAATCTACCGTATAAGTTCTTTATCGGGTTCGGGTTGTTCTTTCCTATTGCGATTTTCCTCTTGGCGATTACACCTTTTGTCGGAGTTGAAATCAATGGGGAACCACGTTGGTTGGATATTCTTGGAATCCGTTTCCAGCCTTCCGAGTTGGCGAAGCTGTCGGGGGTATGTTATATGGCATTGGTATTGAGCAAACGGGATAAATTGACGGATGCCCAAATGTTCAAGTATATTTTAGTCGGAATTGGATTGGCTTGCGGGTTTATCTTCTTCAACAACGGTTCGACGGCCATACTCCTCTTTACCATCATGGTGATGATGATGTTTATCGGACAAATTCATTTGAAACGGATCTTCAAATTAGTGGGATTTTGCGCTGCATCGCTTGTTTTGTTGTTGACCTTGCTGTTTGTGACTCCCGATTCGGTGATGGGATACATGCCCGATCGTTTCCATACCTGGAAAGCACGCATTGAGCGTTTCTCTTCTACCGAAGATCGCATAGGTACGAAAGATGGGAAGACTTTGGCACTTGATGACGAGCATTATCAAGAAGACCATGCCAAAATTGCCATCGCGCAGGGTGGGATATTCGGGAAGAGGCCGGGGCATAGCCAGCAGCGCGACTTTTTACCGCAGGCTTATTCCGACTTCATCTATGCCATCATTATCGAAGAGATGGGACTTGTGGGCGGTTTCTTCGTCATGTTCCTGTATTTGTCGTTGATGATACGTGTGGCCATGATTGCCCGAAAATGCCATACCTTGTTCCCGAAATACTTGATCTTGGGATGCGGACTGTTGGTCGTCACCCAGGCACTGGTGAACATGGCGGTGGCAGTGGGTGTCTTCCCCGTAACCGGTCAGCCGTTGCCTTTGATCAGCCGGGGAGGAACCTCCACGGTGATCAGTTGCGTCTATATCGGCATCATTTTAAGCGTGAGCCGCTTTGGAGCGAATATCGGGAATGAGGAAGACCCGATGCCGGAAGAAGTGAAACCGGCCGAGGCGGAGACGGCACTGCCGGGCGTGACCCGAGATGAAATAAATCAGTGGGTACCGGAGGTAGATAGCGAAGAACCCATGTCCGAACCGGAAAGAACCGAAGTGGAAGGATAGCCTTTCACCCCATCCCGAGGATTGGGATTGCCAGGTGTATTTTTGACGGATTTTTTGGGAAATGTCACATTTGGGAAAAGCATACTAAGGAAAACAAGAATATGAAACAGTATAAAGTGATCATCAGCGGAGGAGGGACGGGTGGACATATCTTCCCGGCGATCTCCATTGCCAATACCTTGAAAAAACGGATACCCAACATTCAAATCCTATTTGTCGGGGCGCAAGATCGGATGGAGATGGATAAAGTTCCCGCTGTCGGATACGAGATTGTCGGCTTGCCGATAAAAGGATTTGACCGTGCGCATTTGCTGGACAACATAAAAGTGATCCGATGCCTGCTGAAAAGTCTGTCTCTGGCCAAGAAAACGATACGGGATTTCCAACCCGACATCGCGGTGGGTGTCGGGGGCTATGCCAGCGGTCCGACGTTGTGGATGGCCTCATCGTTAGAGATTCCTACCTTGATACAGGAACAGAACTCGTATGCTGGCGTGACCAACAAGCTATTAGCGAAGAAAGCAGACCGAATTTGCGTGGCTTACGAAGGGATGGAAAAATTTTTCCCGGCCAAAAAAATTGTCGTGACAGGGAATCCTGTCCGGCAAGACCTGGAAGAAGCACAAGGGAAGAGAGAAGAGGCATTCCGTTTCTTCGGACTGTCACCGGAAAAGAAAACGGTGCTGGTGGTGGGCGGAAGCCTGGGCGCGCGCACGATTAATCAGAGTATCCAAGAGGGACTAGACAAGTTTTTTGCTTCCGATGTCCAATTAATTTGGCAAACCGGACGCTATTATTACGAAGAAGCGATCCACCGTTTGAAAGCCTACCGGAAGATACCCGTCTGGTGTTCCGATTTCATATCGCGCATGGACTATGCTTATGC
>CAYRFT010000003.1:10861-18014 GCA_964423585.1 uncultured Parabacteroides sp.
GTCAACAAACAGGCGGCAGTGATGGTTACAGACAAGGACGCACCGCAGAAGCTGGCAGATACGGCATTGTCGATTGTGCACGATGATGCGCGGCTGGCTTCTTTATCCCGACAGATAGGGGAAATGGCACATTTTCATAGTGCGGAACGAATTGTCGATGAAATTATGAAAATAATAGAAAGAAAATCGTAATTTTGAATCGTTTGTATTAAGATCGGATTATGGAGATGCAAAAGATAACATCTGTCTATTTTGTAGGAATCGGCGGTATCGGCATGAGCGCGTTGGCTCGTTATTTTCGGGCCAAAGGAAAGCAAGTCGCCGGTTACGACAAGACACCTTCGGATTTGACAACCGCTTTGACAGCCGAAGGCATCCGCATTCATTATGTGGATGATGTCGCCTTGATTCCCAAAGATTGCAAACAGGTTGATTCTACTTTGGTCGTTTATACTCCCGCCATCCCGGAAACGCATACGGAACTGGACTTCTTCAAGACAAATGGCTTTACGTCGATGAAACGGGCGAGAGTCTTGGGCGAGATTACCCGGACGGAACGGGGACTGTGTGTGGCCGGTACGCACGGGAAGACAACCACTTCGTCCATGTTGGCTCATTTGCTAAAGCAGTCGCATGTGGATTGCAATGCCTTTTTGGGTGGAATTCTGAAGAATTATAACAGTAACCTGATGCTTTCGGATAAAAGCGATTTGGCGGTTATCGAAGCGGATGAGTTCGACCGTTCATTCCATTGGTTGAATCCTTATATGGCCGTGATAACGGCTGTTGATCCGGATCACCTGGATATTTACGGCACTCCGGAAGCCTATCGGGAGAGTTTCGAACATTTCACTTCCCTGATTCGCCCTGACGGATGCCTGGTCATGAAGAAAGGCTTGCCGTTACAGCCCCGTCTGCCGGACAGAGCAAAGTTTTACACGTATTCTGCAACAGAAGAAGCTGACTTCTTTGCTCGGAATATCCGTATAGGCAACGGTGATATTTTATTCGACTTTATAACTCCCGACGGTTGTATTCCTGATGTGAAACTTGGAGTGCCCGTCAAAGTCAATATTGAAAATGGAGTTGCAGCCATGGCATTGGCATGGTTGAATGGGGTTGCTCCTGAAGAAATACGGAGCGGAATGGAGTCATTCGCAGGAGCAGAAAGACGTTTTAATTTCCATCTGAAGAAAGACGATATTGTCCTGCTTGATGATTATGCACATCATCCGGCAGAATTGAAAGCAAGCATTCAATCGATCAAGGAATTATATCCGAACAAAAAGGTGACAGGCATATTCCAGCCTCATTTATATACGCGGACAAGAGATTTCGCTGCCGATTTTGCGAAAAGTCTTTCCCTATTGGATGAATTGATCCTGCTGGACATTTATCCGGCTCGCGAAGAACCTATTCCGGGCGTGACCTCCCAAATTATCTTCGACCAGGTGACAATTCCCAACAAACGGATGATCCGGAAAGAAGAATTGTTGAGTTTAGTGCAAAAAGAAGCAGCTTCTTTGGAAGTCGTGTTGATGGCAGGTGCCGGAAATATAGATCGGTTGGTTGAACCTGTAAAACAAATATTGGAGAAACGGTGATTCGGATTTTATCTGTCATATTGGCCACAATGTTGTCCTGCTATGTGCTGGCAGTCGCGTTTCTCTTTCGGGATGTGAAAGAAGATGGATTATGCGAAGGCATGGAAATCGTTTTGCGCGATAGCTTGGAAAAACATTTTGTGACGAATGGTGATTTGGTATATCTCTTGAAGCAGGCGAAATTATATCCAGTCAAGATTCCGATGAATGATATCAATACCGAGGAGATAGAAGAAAAACTGTTAAGTAATAATATGATCTCAAAAGTTGAGGCATATAAGACTCCTTCCCGGTTGATTAAGTTGGAGATTGAACAGAAAATGCCTATCTTGCGGGTCAATAGCCCGACAGGCAATTATTATGTGGATATTTCAGGCAGCGTAATGCCTTTGAGCAGGCATTATGTGGCTCATGTCCTCGTAGCCAGCGGACAAATAGATGAAAAACTTGCTTTGGGGGATCTTTATAAATTTGCACTCTTTTTGCAAGAGGATGATTTTTGGAATGATTGGATCGTGCAAATTCATGTAGATAGCGATAACAACGTGGAACTGGTTCCGCGCGTAGGAAATCACAAAGTGGTCTTAGGCACATTTGATGATTGCCAGACGAAATTGGAAAATTTGCGGTTGTTTTATGAACAAGCTATTCCTAAAGTGGGTTGGGAGAAATATAGCGAGATAAACTTGAAGTATAAAAACCAGATTGTTTGTATTAAAAGATAAATATATGGCATACACAGACTTTATAGCGGTAATAGACTTAGGCTCATTCCACATGGTTGGCATGGTGGGAAAGAAGAACGAGAACGACATCCTTTCGATTATTGCCTATGATGTAGAAAAATCGGAATCCTGCATTCGCAGAGGATGTGTATATAACGTGGAGGAAACAGCCAATAAGATAAAGCGCTTGATCCTGAAACTCGAAAATAAATTGAAGGGCAGTAGGATCGGGAAAATATATATCGGCGTTGGCTCCAAATCTATTCGGACGATTGATCATACGGTATCGAAGGTGCTGGGAGCCGAGGGAGAAGTTACTTCGGCTGTATTGAAGCAATTGGAAGACGAATGCAGGACTTATCAACCTTCCATGTTGGATGTCTTGGAAGTAACTTCTCCGGTTTATTTGCTGGACGGGAAAGAGGAGAACGAACCATTGGGAATTTCTTGCTCTCGGATTGAAGCCCGGTATAAATTGATTGTGGCCCAGCCCATGATTCGTCGTTCCATCATGACAAACATTGCAGAGCGCATCAAGATACCTATTGCGGGTATTATCGTAGCCCCGTCGGCTTTGGCGGATTTGGTTTTGACCCCTACAGACAAGCAAGGAGCCGTCTTGATTGATTTTGGTGCCGGTGTTACATCGGTTACCATATTCAAAAACGGGCGTTTGGCGGCTTTGGCCGTCGTTCCTTTGGGTGTAGGCCTGATTACACGCGACATTATGTCGTCGTTGCGGGTTTCAGAAATGGAAGCAGAACGTTTGAAACGGACGTATGGAAGCGCGCTTCCGCTGGACCGGGACAAAGAACAGCAGAAAATAGAAATCCGCAAGATGGACGACTTTCGGTCACAGGAAATGCTTTTGGCCGATCTGAATGAAATCATCGAAGCCCGCTCCCGCGAAATCGTAAAGAATGCTTACGCGCGGTTGGAAGATGCCGGAGTAGCGAAAGAGCTGGGTTTCTCAGTAACCATTGCGGGTTGCGGAGCGGCTTTGAGCAATTTGCGGGAAGCGGTCAGCGAATGTTTTGGCATGGAGGTGCATTATCCTTTGATACGAAAAGGAACAATAGACAGCAGTGTGGAAATGGTGGCCAATAATCCGGATTTTACAACTGCCGTTGCACTGTTGCTGCAAGGGAAAGAGAATTGTGCGCTCCTCCAGGAGCCCAAAGCGGAAGCGAAAGTAACCCGCATACCGGTCAAGGGCACCTCGGAAGGGTCTGCCGTGCCCAAAACTGGAGGCAATCCGGTAACTTTCGAGAAGGAAGTTCCTTCCAGGCCGGCTGCTCCTGCCCAGGAATCACGCCAAACGGCGGAACAAGAACAATCCCAGGCTTCTTCGGTGACAAAAAAAAGCGGATGGTGGGAAAAATTGAAGGAGAAAGTCGATTCGACTACGGGTGATTTATTTAATGGTGATATCTAATAACACAAGAATATAATGGACGACAATTTGATAAACTTAAATATGCCGACAAATCCGGATGCAATCATCAAGGTAATCGGTGTTGGCGGAGGTGGTGGCAATGCGGTCACCAATATGTATAAAGAAGGCATACATAATGTCTCGTTCGCTTTGTGCAACACGGACCAGCAGGCCTTAAACGGGTCGGATGTCCCGGTGAAGCTGTTATTGGGACGGACAACGACCTGCGGCCTGGGTTCAGGAGACCAACCTGAACGCGGAAGGGTGGCCGCGGAAGAAAGCGAGGAAGAAATCCGCCAGATGTTGAGCGACGGCACAAGGATGGCCTTTATCACGGCGGGAATGGGAGGCGGAACAGGGACCGGCGCGGCTCCCGTGGTTGCCAAGGTATCCAAAGAGATGGGCATCTTGACCGTCGGAATCGTGACAATCCCGTTCGAGTTTGAAGGGCAGTTCAAAATCGTGCAGGCATTGCTGGGCGTGGAAGAAATTTCGAAAAACGTGGATGCCTTGCTGGTCATCAACAACGAAAGGGTGCGCGGGATTTATTCCGATATCGGCATGAGCGCTTCCAAGGCCTATGCGAAGGCGGACGAAACGCTGACCATCGCGGCAAAAAGCATCGCGGAGATCATCACCATACGGGGCGTACAGAATTTGGACTTCGCCGACGTGAAGACAACCATGAAAGACGGCGGCGTGGCCCTGATGAGCAACGGCTACGGCGAAGGAGAGGGACGTTTGCAGCAAGCCATCGACCAGGCATTGAGCTCGCCGCTCCTGAATAACAACGACGTCTATAACGCGCAGCGAATCCTGTTCAACATTTATTCCAGCCACGACCATGAATTCCGAATCGACGAAATGGGAGAGGTCCACAAGTTCATGGCGCGCTTCCGCACGAAGTTTCGCGTGAAATGGGGATTCGCCTTTGACGATTCTTTGGGCGACAAGATCAAAATCACGATTCTGGCAACGGGATTCGGCTTGGACGACATCCCCGAAATGGCGCAGCAGCACCGCGCCGCCCAGGAATTGCGCACCGAAGAGGAGCAGCGGATGGACGAAGAGCGCCGCGCCCGGGAAGAATCCGAACGGAACCTGATGAAAAAGTACGGCTATTCCGTTAACCGGCTGCGCATGCAGGCGGAAGTGGTCGTCTTGACGGCCGACGAACTGGACGACGACACGCTGATTGTCATGTTGGAGGATTCCCCCACCTACAAACGCGACATGCGGAAAATCAACCAGCTTCGGCGGGGAGAGGGAGCCGACGAGCCGGAGGCGAATCCGCCTTTTGCCCCCGCCGCGCCGAACACCACGCAAAAGAAGCCGGACAACGGCTCCAATCCGGTGATAAGGTTTTAGATTATTGACATTAACTGCATAAACATGGACTTGTTTGAGAAAGTCAGCGAAGACATTAAAAACGCGATGAAGGCAAAAGACAAAGTTGCCCTCGAAACCTTGAGGAACGTAAAGAAAGTGTTCTTGGAAGCGAAGACTTCCCCCGGCGCGAACGACACGCTGGCGGACGCGGACGCCCTGAAGCTGATCCGGAAACTGGTGAAACAGGGAAAAGAATCGGCTTCCATCTATTCCGGGCAGGGACGGCAGGACCTGGCGGACGGCGAACTGGCGCAGGTGGCCGTCCTGGAAAGATATTTGCCAAAACAAATGTCCCCCGAAGAGCTCGAAACCGAACTGAAGAAGATTATCGCCGAGACCGGGGCCTCCTCCGCCAAAGACATGGGCAGGGTGATGGCCGCCGCAACGAGGATGCTGGCGGGCAAGGCCGAGGGCCGCGCCATTTCGGAGGCCGTCAGGAGGCTGTTGGCCTGATTCCGCCGGGCCGGAACGGGGATGAAGCGTGATGAGAGTGTATGGGAAAGTGCATTCTCATCATTTTTTGTGACACGACTGGTTTGCTTTCAACTTAAAACACGATACGAAATGATTTCTTTTACTTGTTGCCTTTTGGCCCTCGTCGCGGGCTATTTCGCTTACGGGAAATTCATCGAGAAAATCGCCGGCATCGACCCCGGGCGGGTCACCCCCGCCTTCGCGAGGCAAGACGGCGTCGATTTCCTGCCTCTTCCCACCTGGAAGATCTTCATGATACAATTTCTGAACATCGCCGGGCTCGGGCCGATATTCGGCGCGATCCTCGGGGCAAAATTCGGCTCCGCGTCGTTCCTATGGATCGTGCTGGGGAGCATTTTCGCCGGCGCGGTGCACGACTTCCTCGTCGGGTTCCTGTCCATGCGGAAGGGCGGGGCCAGCCTGCCCGAGATCGTGGGCATGTACCTGGGCGGCGGGTTCAAGCAGTTCATGCGCGCGTTCACCATCCTCCTGATGGTGCTGCTCGGCGTGGTCTTCGTGGCGGGTCCCGCCGGCCTGCTGGCCAGCCTGACGCCCGAATCGCTGGATACGCTGTTCTGGGTAATCGTCATTTTCCTGTATTACGTGCTTGCCACCCTGCTGCCCATCGACAAAATCATCGGCGAGGTGTATCCCCTCTTCGCCATGGCCCTCCTGTTCATGGCAGTCGGGATTCTCGCCATGCTGTACGTGCATCATCCGGGGCTGCCCGAGTTTTCGGAAGGCTTCGCGAACAAACACCCCCAGGGATTGCCCATTTTCCCGATCATGTTCGTGAGCATCGCCTGCGGCGCGATATCCGGCTTCCACGGGACCCAGAGCCCGCTGATGGCGCGCTGCCTGAAGAGCGAGAAACACGCCTGCCCGGTCTTCTACGGGGCCATGATCACCGAGGGAATCGTCGCGCTGATCTGGGCGGCGGCCGCCACCTGCTTTTACCACGAAAACGGGATGGAAGAGGGCAACGCGGCGGTGATTGTGGATGCCATCACGAAGGACTGGCTCGGCGCGGTGGGAGGCGTGCTGGCGGTGCTCGGCGTGATTGTCGCCCCCGTCACCTCGGGAGACACGGCCTTCCGCTCCGCGCGCCTCATCGTGGCCGATTTCCTGCACCTCGAACAGAAAAACATGGCCAAGCGGCTCCTGATTTCGGTCCCGCTCTTCCTGGTCGCGATTGCCATCTTGGTTTATTCGCTGAAAGACCAGGCGGGTTTCGACCGCATCTGGCGGTATTTCGCGTGGACGAACCAGATGCTGGCCGTCTTCACGCTGTGGGCCCTCTCGGTCTTCCTGCGCCGCGAAAACAAACGCTACGTGGTGACGCTGGTCCCGGCCTTGTTCATGACGATGGTCTGCTCGGCCTACATCTTCGTGGCCCCGGAGGGCTTGGGCGCCCCCTATCCCCTCTCGCTCGCGGTTTCGGCGGTTGTCACGCTGGCGGCGCTCGCCCTGTTCGTCTTCAAGGGCAAAAAATAAGCGGCAAAAATGAAAATGTAGGCCTACAATCG
>CAYRFT010000004.1:0-17740 GCA_964423585.1 uncultured Parabacteroides sp.
AAAAAGCATCGTCCGAGTACTCCGACAGCACTTTTTTTCCAGAACGAGCACAAAATCCTGCGTGCTTGCATTCGGCAAGAACAAATCCGAGTTTGGCGACCGGGGGATTTTAAAGGCAGGCAAGCACAGGCGGCATCCGTTAACCATTCGCATATTCCGCCGAATTTCCGTAAGTTTGCACCCGGCATTACAAGAAGTGTCCCTTGAAGCATGAAGAAAGCAGTCATATTCTTGAAGTCATGGATTTTTTTGATGCTGGCGGGCGGGTGGTCGTCCTGCCGGCAGGAAACGCCAAGCACCTCATTCATACACATCGATGCGGCGGAGGGCGTCGTCCAGCCCGTCAACCCGGACTTGTACGGCATCACCCTGGAGGAAATCAACCATGCCATCGACGGGGGTTTGTATGCCGAGATGATCCAGAACAGGAGCTTCGAGGACGGGATCGCGCCATTGAACTGCCCGTATGACGCCCGCCGCCGGGTGATTACGACCCCGAACGGCCATGACATGCCGTTCATGCGTCCTGACTCGCTCCCCGGCTGGAGGCCCTTGTCCACCGGGAACACGTGGATTTATCCGGACACGAAAGAGCTGCCGAACGACAAGAACGGCCGCTCGCTGGTTGTCTCGGTAGCCGCCCCGTCGCAAGACGGACGAGGCGGAGTCGTGGCGGAAGGATACAACGGCCTCTCCATCCGGCAAGGGAAGACCTACCATCTCTCCTTCTACCTGAAAGGTGCGTCTGCCGTGCCGAAGGAGTTGCATGTCGCCTTGGAAGATTCGACCGGGAGCCGGGCCCTGAGCGATGTCTTCACGGTAAGCACGCATTACGAGTGGAAGAAATACCGGCATACCTTTACCGCCAACGCGACGAGCGACAAGGCCATCCTGACCTTCTCGTCGGACTGCAGCCAGTTGTTTTGGCTGGACGTGGTGTCGTTGTTCCCCGAAACCTGGAGGAAGAGGCCCAACGGGCAGCGGCAAGACCTCATGGATGCCATCGCCAGGCTGCGTCCCCGCTTCGTGCGCTTCCCCGGAGGGGCTTTCGCGGAAGGATACACGGCGGGGACTTTCCCGGTGTGGAGGGAGACGTTGGGCAATATCGCCGAACGCAGGCATTTCTGGAGCGTCTGGGGATACGGGACGACCAACGGCACCGGCTATCACGAGTACTTGCAGTTGTGCGAGGACCTGGATGCCGAACCGATTTACGTGATCAACAGCGGCATCACGAACATGAGCCGTCGCCCGCGCTACGAGTCCATCACCGACATGGACAAGCTGGTACAGGATGCGTTGGATGCCATCGGGTACGCCAACTATCCGACGGATTCCGTGCTGGGGGCTTTACGCGCCAGGAACGGTCATCCCCAACCTTTCCACCTGAAATACGTCGAGATCGGGAGCGAGAACTACGGGCACGAATACACCAAACGCTTCGAGCTGTTCCGGAAAGCCATCAAAGAGAAATGGCCGGAGATAACCGTCATCAGCAACCGCCTTGCGGGCCGCCAGCCGCGGAGCGAATGGCACGACACGCATTTCAACGGGAGGAATTCGTTCTTCCTCTCCAACCAGGGCCGGTACGAGACGGTCAAAAGCCGGTATGAATGGGAGAATACTTTCGTGGGCGAATTCGGGAACATGCAATCGCCGGAAGCCCGGACGATGTCGTCGGCCATCGCCGAAGCCTGTTTCCTGATAGGAATCGAGAACTATCCCGACATGATGGCGCGTATCGCCTATTCTCCGGTGCTGGGGCACGCTGACTACACAAAAAGCCGCTGGCCCATGATTCTGTTCAACAACCACCAGGCGGTCTTCTCCCCTTCTTATTATATGTGGATGCTGTTCGGCAAATACCGGGGAGACGAGGTGATTCCTTCCCGGGTGGAAACCTACCTGCGCCCGACGATCACCGGCGGGTCCGCTTCGGTGTACATGTTCGACAACTGCTATGAGATGACCCAGGTGACGATCGACGGGAAGCCGGTGGAACAAGGACGGATTTTGGGTGGCGGCTGGGAAGTCTCTTCCGGCAGGCTGGTGCCTGTTCCCAACCGGTGGAATTATGTATTGCTGGGCGATTCGACGGCAAACGATTACGAGTTCGCATCGCATATCCGCCGCACAAAAGGCAGCGAGCTGATCCAGTTCCGTGTCCGCGACAACGGCCGCCTTCACGAACGGCAGGATTACATCAGTTTCACATTGGGCGACGGCTATGCCCGATTATTCCACCAAAGCGGGAATGTGACCGATACGTTGGCTCCCGCTGTTCGGCTTCCTTTTGCCAATAATGCGGACTATGATGTCCGTGTCCGTTGCCAAAGGGATTCCATCTTCTGCTACGTGAACGAGGCGCTTGTCCAGAAAGCCGGCATGCGTCCTTTCCCTTCATTGGCTTCGGTTGCCACGCTCGACAAGAAGAACCATTGCTTATACCTCAAAGTCGTCAATACGACCCGGCATGAAGAGAAAGCGGAACTAAACATCCATGGCCTGTCGGTTGATAATGCCGTGGACATTATCGAGCTGGCAGGTGATCCGGGAACGGCCAACACGTTTGAAAAGCCCGGGCGAATCAAACCGGCCAAGAAAAAGGCGTCTTTCACCATAGGCATTCCCAAGACTTACAAATTTCCGCCTTCTTCCATCACTATCATGATATTTAAGGTAGAATAGTCGTGGATTTGAGGGTGAAATCATGAAAGAATGAGCCGTATCGACATAAAATTATCCGGCCCGGGAACATTATTCCGGATAAATGCTTACCTTTGGGAGCATAAGTTAATAGTCTGAATAAAGTTCATGGAATTCGATGGGCAATATCAGCAAACAATGGCTAAGATTATGGCAGCAAACTATAGGATAAAAAGTCAACAGGCTTCTGTTTTAATTCGAAACAGCCAATCTTTTTATGCAAAACACTTGCGTGTAGCTCCGCAGGAAGAATTATTGGCAGAAAGTTTGGCTGATAGCGAAACTTTCTATAATTTTGGTACCCGTTTTTAAGGATATGTTAATTAAATAAATAACAAATTGAATTATGATTGTAGTTCCATTAAAAGAAGGCGAAAACATTGAAAAAGCGCTGAAGAAATTTAAAAGAAAATTTGAAAAGACAGGTGTTGTAAAAGAATTAAGAAATCGTCAGGCTTTTGAAAAACCGTCTGTAACGAAGAGGCAGCAGATGATGCGTGCTATTTATGTGCGGCATTTGCAACAAGCTGAGGAGTAATTGAAAAACACTTGTTTTTTAGGATCTATTCGTCACAGAATAATCGATGCAATGAGACATGTTGGTTAACGGCTTTTTGGATTACTTGCGTTACGAACGTAATTATTCCGAATATACGATTAAGTTGTATAAAAAAGACATAAGCCAGTTTGCAACTTATGTTAGCGAACAATCGGTATGTTTGGACTTTCCGGCTGATGTGGATGCAGATTTGGTAAGAAATTGGATTGGTGAATTAATGGATAAGGGTTATTCCCCTGTATCTGTAAATCGGAAAATAAGTTCTTTGAAATCTTTTTTTAAATACCTCATGAAGCAGAAAGTAATTTCTGTGAACCCGATGCGTTTGATTATCGGGCCTAAGGCAAAAAAAAGGATTCCTTATTTCGTGAAAGATCGGGATATGGAACTGTTGCTAAAGGAAGATCCGTCTGCATCAAATGAGGATTTTAAAAGCGTGAGGGATCAGTTAATCGTGGAAATGCTTTATGATACCGGGATGCGTCGTTCGGAATTGGTCGGTTTGCAAGATGCCGATGTGGATTATGAATTGATGCAGATAAAAGTATTAGGAAAGCGGAATAAGCAGCGGTTGATTCCTTTTGGGAATGGTTTGAAAGACTTGATGCAAAAATATCAGCAGTTTCGTAATCGGGAAGCCGGGAGCGGCAAGTGGTTTTTCGTTCGCTCAAACGGTGAACAAATATCAACGGCAATTGTTTATAATGTAGTGAAGCAAAAATTGTCGGATATACCTACATTGGCAAAACGAAGTCCGCATGTATTGCGGCATTCATTTGCAACTAGTATGTTGAATAATGGGGCAGAGTTGAATGCTGTCAAAGATCTGTTAGGCCACAGTAGCTTGGCTTCAACCAGCATCTATACGCATACGTCCTTTAAGGAATTAAAAAAAATGTATCAAGCTCATCCGCGAGCACAAAAAGAAGGAGGTCATTATGGAAATTAGAATTCAAGCGATTCATTTTGATGCAACAAAACAGTTGGAGGCTTTTATTCAGAAAAAAGTAACAAAGTTGGGACAATACTTCGATGGCATTATATCGGCAGACGTGACATTGAAAGTAGTGAAACCAGAAACAGCGATGAATAAAAATGCTAACATTTTGTTGAAGATAAAGAATGGAGACTGCTTTGCAGAAAAAACTGAAAATTCATTTGAGGCTGCCATTGATGAATGCGTGGAAGCTTTGGAGAAACAATTGGTTAAATTCAAAGAAAAAAGCAGATCCAAATAAAAAAACAGCTGAAAATTTGGTATGTAAGAAATAATGCCTAAATTTGCAGCCGTTTTGGTAGAATTAGAGGTTGTTTATTTGGGAAATGCCTCTTTAGCTCAGTTGGCCAGAGCACGTGATTTGTAATCTCGGGGTCGTTGGTTCGAATCCGACAAGAGGCTCAAAAATTGACAATGAAGAAGTGGCATTTAAATTATTGATTTCTTTTAAGAAGGGCAGTTACCAGAGTGGCCAAATGGGGCTGACTGTAACTCAGCTGGCTTACGCCTTCGGTGGTTCGAATCCATCACTGCCCACAAATGAATTTTATGGAAATAGCTCAGTGTGATAGAACACTAAGCATTCCAAGCTGGGGACGTGGGGTTTGAGTCCCGTTTTCCGCTCAAATGCCTAAATAGCTCAGCGGTAGAGCACTTCCTTGGTAAGGAAGAGGTCCCGAGTTCAAGTCTCGGTTTAGGCTCTGATTAAGGCAAAAAAATTATTAATCATATAAAGACAATTAAGTTATGGCAAAAGAAAAATTTGACAGATCGAAACCACATGTTAACATTGGTACGATTGGTCACGTTGACCACGGTAAAACAACGTTGACTGCTGCTATTACGACTGTATTGGCAAAGCAAGGCCTTTCGGAGCTGCGTACTTTCGATTCAATTGATAATGCACCGGAAGAGAAAGAAAGAGGTATCACCATTAATACGGCACACGTGGAATATCAGACGGCAAAACGTCACTATGCCCACGTTGACTGTCCGGGACATGCTGACTATGTGAAGAACATGGTAACAGGTGCCGCACAGATGGATGGTGCTATCATTGTAGTTGCGGCAACTGATGGTCCTATGCCTCAGACTCGCGAGCACATTCTGTTGGCTCGTCAGGTAAACGTTCCGAAGTTGGTTGTTTTCATGAACAAATGCGACATGGTTGACGATGAAGAGATGCTGGAGCTGGTAGAAATGGAAATGCGTGAATTGCTTTCGTTCTATGGTTTCGATGGAGATAACACGCCGGTTATTCGCGGCTCGGCTTTGGGTGCTTTGAACGGTGATCCGAAATGGGAAGAGAAAGTGATGGAATTGATGGATGCATGCGATACATGGATTCCGCTACCCCCACGTGAAATTGATAAACCTTTCTTAATGCCGGTTGAGGATATCTTCTCAATCACTGGTCGGGGTACTGTAGCAACAGGTCGTATTGAAACAGGTATTGTTAAGGTAGGTGATGAAGTTCAGATCATTGGATTAGGTGCTGATGGGAAAAAATCTGTTGTAACAGGTGTTGAAATGTTCCGTAAGATATTGGATCAGGGTGAAGCTGGTGATAACGTAGGTTTGTTGCTTCGTGGTATTGATAAAGACGAAGTTAAGCGTGGTATGGTTATTTGTCACCCGGGTCAGATCAAACCTCACTCAAAATTCAAAGCAGAAGTTTATATTTTGAAGAAAGAAGAAGGGGGTCGTCACACTCCGTTCCACAATCACTATCGCCCTCAGTTCTATATCCGTACATTGGACGTAACTGGTGAAATATCTTTACCAGAAGGGACAGAAATGGTTATGCCAGGTGATAACGTAACTATCGAAGTGGATTTGATTTATCCAGTAGCATGTAACGTAGGTTTACGTTTCGCTATCCGAGAAGGTGGTCGTACAGTTGGTGCTGGTCAGATCACAGAATTGGAAAATTGATTTCCGATATATTTAAGCCAGCTCTTCGGAGTTGGCTTATTTACGGAACTAGCTCAGTTGGTAGAGCACTGGTCTCCAAAACCAGGTGTCGGGAGTTCGAGTCTCTCGTTCCGTGCCAAAAATAACTTATTCAATGAAGAAGATATTTGAATATATTAAAGAATCTTATAATGAACTTGTGTATAAGGTTTCTTGGCCTACAAGAGCAGAGTTATCCAATAGCGCAGTTGTGGTTATGTTTGCTTCCCTTATCATTTCTGCCGTTATCTTTGCTATTGACATGAGCTTTGAAGGAGTGATGCGTTTCTTCTATGAAAAAATCTTTTAATTAGTGTAAGGTATGCCTGACGTTCAAAAGAAATTTTATGTTCTTCGCGCAATTAGCGGGAAAGAAAATAAGGCGAAAGAGTATCTGGAAGCTGAAATAAAGAATACGGACTTAGGAGAGTATGTATCACAAGTGTTGATTCCGACTGAAAAAACTTTTACGGTTCGTAATGGTAAAAGAGTGATTAAAGAACGTGCTTATTTGCCAGGTTATGTATTAGTAGAAGTTGCTTTAGTGGGAGAGGTCGCTCATCGATTAAGAAACATTCCAAATATCATAGGTTTTTTAGGAGGTTCAGAAAATCCTGTTCCTCTTCGTCCGGCAGAAATTAATCGTATTTTAGGCACGGTTGATGAAATGCAGGAACAACCAAAAGATATGGATGTCCAATTTGTAGTTGGAGAGAATGTGAAAATTACCTCTGGCCCATTTAATGGATTCAGTGGAATAATCGAAGAAGTCAATGCTGAAAAACGCAAGCTGAAAGTGATGGTTAAAGTCTTCGGACGGAAAACACCTCTTGAGCTGGGGTATATGCAAGTGGAGAAAGAGTAAGGCTCTGGTTACGAAAAGTACTTATTCTTTCAGTTATTGATGTTATATATTTAATAATTTTTAGAAATGGCTAAAGAAGTTGCTGGACAAATCAAATTGCAAATTAAAGGAGGAGCTGCAAACCCTTCTCCCCCAGTTGGACCGGCGTTAGGTTCTAAGGGTATTAATATTATGGAGTTTTGCAAGCAATTTAATGCCAGAACCCAAGACAAGGCTGGTAAGGTATTACCTGTTGTAATCACCTATTACGCTGATAAGTCTTTCGACTTTGTTGTTAAAACTCCTCCTGTAGCGATTCAGTTATTGGAAGCTACAAAAGTGAAGAGTGGTTCTGCTGAACCGAATCGTAAGAAAGTTGCAGAAATTTCTTGGAATCAGGTAAAGACAATAGCAGAAGACAAGTTACAAGATTTAAACTGCTTTACTGTTGAATCTGCCATGAAAATGGTTGCTGGGACAGCAAGAAGTATGGGTATCACTGTTAAAGGGTCATTTCCCGGGTAATAATTAATAAACTTCAATTGAAATGAGTAAACTAACAAAAAATCAAAAGTTGGCTTTAGGTAAGATTGAAGCTGGGAAGACTTATTCATTGAAAGATGCTTCTGCTTTGGTGAAGGAAATTACTACAACTAAGTTTGATGCTTCTGTAGATGTAGATGTCCGTTTAGGAGTTGATCCCCGTAAGGCCAATCAAATGGTGAGAGGTGTTGTTTCGTTGCCTCATGGAACTGGTAAGCAGATTCGGGTTCTTGCATTGTGTACTCCAGACAAGGAAGCAGAAGCTACTGTAGCAGGCGCAGACTATGTTGGTTTGGATGAATATATCAATAAGATCAAAGGTGGCTGGACAGATGTAGACGTTATCATCACGATGCCGTCAATCATGGGAAAAATTGGTGCTTTGGGTCGTGTGTTAGGCCCTCGTGGTTTGATGCCGAACCCAAAGAGTGGTACAGTTACCAATGAGATCGGTAATGCTGTGAAAGAAGTTAAGCAGGGCAAGATCGATTTCAAAGTTGACAAAGCAGGTATTGTTCATACATCAATCGGAAGGGTTTCTTTTAATGCTGATCAGATTCGTGATAATGCGAAAGAATTTATTGCGGCTTTGATAAAATTGAAACCATCTGCGGCTAAAGGTGCATATATAAAGAGCATTTATCTTTCAAGTACTATGAGTGTGGGTATTAAAGTTGACCCGAAATCAGTTGATGAACTTTAAGAAATAATTGAACAGCAATGAGAAAGGAAGATAAAGGTGTTGTTATAAAACGATTAATTGCTACACTGAAAGAGTATCCTAACTTCTATTTGACGGATATTGAATCTATTGATGCTGAAACAACAAGCCGTCTGAGAAGAGAATGCTTCAAAAGTGAAGTAAAATTGATTGTTGTTAAAAACAATTTGCTTAAGAAATCTTTGAAAGATGTTGGTGGTGACTTTACACCCCTTTATTCAGCATTAAAGGGCAATACAGCCGTGATGTTTTCGCAGGTTGCTAACGCTCCTGCTCGCCTGATCAAAGAATTTACAAAAGGCACAAAGGGTGAAGGTAAGCCTCAATTAAAAGGGGCTTATGTACAAGAAAGTTTCTATGATGCTTCTTCTTTGGAAGCTTTGGTAAATATCAAGAGTAAAAACGAACTTATTGCAGATACTATCGCTTTGTTGGAATCTCCAGTAAAGAATGTTATTTCTGCATTACAGTCATCAGGACAAACTATCCATGGATTATTAAAAACCTTGGAAGAAAGATAATCATAAATAAAATAATCATTTAAATCATACTAAAATGGCAGATTTGAAAGCTTTTGCAGAACAATTAGTAAACTTGACCGTAAAAGAAGTTAGTGAATTGGCAACAATTCTGAAAGAAGAATATGGTATCGAACCTGCAGCAGCTGCTGTAGCTGTTGCTGCTCCTGCCGTTGCAGGCACTGCTGCTGTAGAAGAAAAAACTTCTTTCGATGTAATCCTAAAATCAGCTGGTGCAACGAAATTGCAAGTAGTCAAGGCTGTTAAGGAAAAGTGTGGTCTTAGTTTGAAGGAAGCTAAAGACTTAGTAGATGCAGCTCCTAGCAAAGTTAAAGAAGGCATTTCAAAAGAGGATGCTGAAGCTTTGAAGAAGGCTTTGGAAGACGTGGGCGCAGAAGTTGAGCTTAACTAATATTTCATTGGTAATCAGAAAAGTCAGTTAGGAATCTTCGGAGACGGAGATTCTTAACTTTTTTGTGTCTATAATTTCAATAAGTTCAATAAAATCGTTACTAGATGCCTTCAACAGATGTAAATCAAAGAGTTAATTTCGCTTCGATAAAGAATTTTTTACCATATCCAGATTTCCTCGAAGTGCAATTGAAGTCTTTCAAAGACTTCCTGCAACTTGATACAACCCCAGAAAAGAGAAAAAAGGAAGGTTTGTATAAAGTTTTTGCAGAGAATTTTCCTATTGCAGATACACGTAACAATTTCGTTTTGGAATTTTTAGATTACTATATTGATCCACCTCGTTATTCTATTGATGAATGTATTTCTCGAGGATTAACATATAGTGTCCCATTAAAAGCGAAATTGAAGTTATATTGCACGGATCCGGATCATGAAGATTTTGATACGGTTATACAAAATGTATATCTGGGACTTATCCCATATATGACTGAGCGTGGTACTTTCGTGATTAATGGAGCAGAACGTGTTGTGGTTTCACAGTTGCATCGTTCACCAGGCGTATTCTTTGGTCAAAGTGTGCATGCTAATGGTACAAAGTTGTACTCTGCACGTATTATTCCTTTTAAGGGATCTTGGATTGAATTTGCTACAGACATTAATAACGTCATGTACGCATACATCGATCGTAAAAAGAAATTGCCTGTGACCACTCTTTTGCGAGCTATTGGCTTTGAAAGCGATAAAGATATTCTTGAAATCTTTAATTTGGCTGAAGAAGTTAAAGTAACAAAGGCCAATTTGAAAAAAATGATTGGCCGTAAGTTAGCTGCTCGTGTATTGAAAACATGGGTAGAGGATTTCGCCGATGAAGATACAGGTGAGGTTGTTTCTATTGAACGAAATGATATAATTGTTGATCGTGAAGCTGTTCTTGATGACGATAATATAGAAGCTATTCTTGAATCGGGTGCTCAGATTATTCTGTTGCATCGAGACGACCAAAACTTGTCTGATTATGCAATTATTTATAATACATTGCAGAAAGACTCAAGTAACTCTGAAAAAGAGGCTGTACTTTATATTTATCGTCAATTGAGAAATGCAGAACCAGCTGATGAAGCAAGCGCGCGAGAAGTTATTACAAACTTGTTCTTCTCAGAAAAGCGTTATGACTTAGGCGATGTAGGTCGTTATCGTATTAATAAGAAATTAAACCTTTCTATCAATGAAGATATTAAGGTTTTGACAAAAGAAGATATTATTGAAATTATCAAATACCTGATTGAGTTGATCCACTCAAAAGCGGTTGTTGATGATATTGACCACTTAAGTAACCGCCGTGTGCGTACTGTTGGTGAACAATTATATAATCAGTTCGGTATAGCTCTGGCACGTATGTCTCGTACAATTCGGGAGCGAATGAATGTGCGCGACAATGAAGTCTTTACTCCTATTGACTTGATTAATGCAAAAACAATACCTTCTGTTATTAATTCTTTTTTTGGAACGAATGCCTTGTCTCAGTTTATGGATCAGACGAACCCGTTGGCTGAAATCACCCATAAGCGCCGTTTGTCTGCATTAGGACCGGGCGGTTTGTCAAGAGATCGTGCAGGATTTGAGGTGCGAGATGTTCACTATACACATTATGGCCGTCTGTGCCCTATAGAAACGCCAGAAGGTCCGAATATTGGTTTGATCTCATCTCTTTGTGTGTATGCGAAGATTAACGACTTGGGATTTATCGCAACGCCTTATCGTCGGGTAATGAATGGTCAAGTTGATTTTAGTAAAGAAGGCTTACAGTATTACACAGCCGAGGAAGAAGAACATAAAATTATAGCTCAAGGAAATGCTCCGCTTGATAAAAAAGGACGTTTTATTCGTGATAAAGTAAAATCAAGGTATGAAGCAGATTTCCCTGTTGTGGCACCGGAAGAAGTGAATCTGATGGATGTTTCTCCAACGCAGATCGCTTCAATTGCTGCTTCTTTGATCCCGTTCTTGGAGCATGATGATGCGAACCGTGCATTGATGGGATCTAACATGATGCGCCAAGCTGTACCTTTGTTAAGGGCGGATGCTCCTATTGTAGGAACAAGCATTGAGGCTCAGGTTGCACGTGATTCGCGTACACAGATAATCGCTGAACATGAAGGCGAAGTCATATTTGTAGATGCAACCTGTATTAAAATTAAATATGACCGTACAAAAGACGAGGAGTTTGTTAGCTTCGAAGATGCAGTTAAGGCATACAATATTCCGAAATGGCGTAAGACGAACCAGTCAACAACTGTTGACTTGCGGCCTATTTGTCATCGTGGACAACGTGTTAAGGCAGGTGATATTCTGACTGAAGGATATTCAACAGAAAAAGGTGAATTGGCTTTGGGCAAGAATGTAAAAGTGGCCTATATGCCTTGGAAAGGATATAACTATGAGGATGCTATTGTGCTAAACGAACGCATGGTACGTGAAGACTTTTTTACTTCCGTTCATGTGGATGAATATATCTTGGAGGTTCGTGAAACAAAACGAGGCATGGAAGAACTTACTTCTGATATTCCAAATGTGAGCGAAGAAGCTACTAAGGACTTGGATGAAAGAGGTATTGTCCGTGTGGGTGCACGAATCGAACCAGGTGATATTTTGATTGGTAAAATCACACCAAAGGGAGAGTCGGATCCATCTCCGGAAGAAAAACTTCTGCGCGCCATCTTTGGTGATAAGGCAGGCGATGTGAAAGATGCTTCTTTAAAGGCCATTCCTTCTTTGCGTGGTGTCGTCATTGATACGATGTTATTCTCGAGGGCTATTAAGAAACGTAAAACAAAGGCTGCTGAAAAGGCTGTTTTGCCAAAGCTGGATGAAGAATACGAGGTAAAGATGGCTGAGTTGAAGAATCTTTTGATTAATAAGTTGATGACTTTGACTGAAGGTTTGACCTCTCGGGGTGTAAAAGATTATATGAATTCTGAAATCATAGCGAAAGGTGTCAAGTTCACTCGCCGTCTTTTAGAAGATTTAGACTTCAATGTCATTCAAGTGAGCGCATGGACGGCAAATGAAGCTAAGAATGAGTTGATCAAGCAGGTTATCTTGAATTATTTGAAGAAATATAAGGAATTGGATGCCGAGTTGCGTCGCAAGAAGTTTGACTTGACTATCGGAGATGAATTGCCTACAGGTATCGTACAAATGGCAAAAGTCTATATCGCAAAAAAACGTAAAATACAGGTGGGTGATAAGATGGCCGGACGTCATGGCAACAAGGGTATTGTTTCAAAGATTGTTCGCCAAGAAGATATGCCGTTCTTGGAAGACGGTACTCCGGTTGATATTTGTTTGAATCCATTGGGTGTGCCTTCTCGTATGAACTTGGGACAAATCTTTGAAGCAGTATTAGGATGGGCTGGTCGTAATTTGAATGTCAAGTTTGCTACTCCTATTTTCGACGGTGCCTCTTTAGACGATTTGAATGCTTGGACTGATAAAGCCGGCATTCCGCGTTATGGTAAAACTTATTTGTATGATGGTGGCACAGGTGAACGTTTTGACCAGCCGGCAACTGTTGGTGTAACTTACTTCTTGAAACTGGGACACATGGTTGACGACAAGATGCATGCCCGTTCAATTGGCCCGTATTCATTGATTACGCAGCAACCATTAGGTGGCAAGGCTCAGTTTGGTGGTCAGCGTTTTGGAGAAATGGAAGTCTGGGCACTTGAAGCGTTTGGCGCAGCTCATGTCTTGCAGGAAATCCTGACGATCAAGTCTGATGATATTGTAGGTCGTTCGAGAGCTTACGAAGCAATTGTTAAAGGAGATCCGATGCCACAACCAGGCATTCCGGAATCACTGAATGTATTGCTTCACGAATTGAGAGGTCTTGGCTTAAGCTTGACTTTGGAATAATTTCATTATGCATAATGTGTCAAAACATCATTTTGTGTGCGTCAAAAAACAATGGCGGTATTTTGTGAAAGGTCTTTCATAAATATATGTTTTGATACAGAATCTTGTCCAATTGATAACTCTTATAAACATAAAATATGGCCTTTAGAAAAGATAATAAGATAAAGAGTTACTTTACGAAGATTTCCATTGGTTTGGCATCTCCTGAAGAGATTTTAGAAAATTCGAGCGGAGAGGTGCTCAAGCCGGAAACGATTAACTATCGTACCTATAAGCCGGAACGTGACGGCTTGTTTTGCGAACGTATTTTTGGTCCTATCAAGGACTATGAATGCCATTGTGGCAAATACAAACGCATCCGTTACAAAGGCGTTGTCTGCGATCGTTGTGGCGTGGAAATTACCGAAAAGAAAGTTCGTCGTGAACGTATGGGACACATCCATTTGGTGGTTCCTATTGCTCACATTTGGTACTTCCGTACGCTTCCTAACAAAATAGGATATTTGTTAGGTTTGCCAACCAAGAAGTTGGATGCCATTATCTATTATGAACACTATGTTGTCATTCAGCCGGGTTGTGTGGATTCTGTTGCAGAGTTGGATTTGTTGTCGGAAGAAGAATATTTAGAGATTCTGGATAATCTTCCTAAAGAGAACCAAATGTTGGAAGATTCAGACCCGAACAAGTTCATTGCGAAGATAGGAGCAGAAGCAGTTTATGATTTGTTAACCCGTTTGGATTTAGACGCGCTATCGTATGAATTACGTCACCGGGCTAGCATAGACAACTCCCAGCAGCGTAAAAATGAAGCTTTGAAGCGTCTGCAGGTAGTAGAGTCTTTCCGGGCTTCAAAAGGGAGAAACAAACCGGAATGGATGATTATGAAAGTAATTCCAGTCATTCCTCCAGAACTGCGACCGTTAGTTCCGCTGGACGGAGGCCGTTTTGCCACATCGGATTTGAATGACCTGTATCGTCGGGTGATTATCCGCAATAATCGTCTGAAGCGATTAATTGAAATCAAGGCCCCGGAAGTTATTTTACGTAATGAAAAACGTATGCTTCAGGAAGCCGTCGATTCATTGTTTGATAATTCTCGCAAGTCGAGTGCCGTTAAGACAGAGTCCAATCGTCCGTTGAAATCTTTATCTGATAGTTTGAAAGGGAAACAAGGACGTTTCCGCCAGAACTTGTTAGGCAAGCGTGTTGACTATTCGGCCCGTTCGGTGATCGTTGTCGGCCCTGAACTGAAAATGCACGAATGCGGCCTGCCGAAAGAAATGGCAGCCGAATTGTACAAGCCGTTTATCATTCGTAAACTGATTGAACGAGGCATTGTCAAGACCGTAAAGTCTGCAAAGAAAATTGTTGATAGGAAAGAACCGGTTGTATGGGATATTCTTGAATATGTGATGAAAGGACACCCCGTGTTATTGAACCGCGCCCCTACATTGCACCGTTTGGGTATCCAGGCGTTCCAACCGAAATTGATCGAAGGAAAGGCCATTCAGTTGCACCCGTTAGCATGTACAGCGTTCAATGCCGACTTTGATGGAGACCAGATGGCAGTCCACTTGCCTTTGGGGAATGAGGCCATATTGGAAGCCCAGATGTTGATGCTTGCTTCTCATAATATCTTGAATCCTGCCAATGGCGCTCCTATCACGGTGCCTTCACAGGATATGGTGCTTGGTTTGTATTATATTACTAAACTGAGAAAAGGGACATTAGGTGAAGGTTTGGTCTTCTATGGCCCTGAAGAAGCAACCATTGCCTATAACGAGAAGAAATTGGATATTCATGCTCCGATCAAGGTCTATGTAGAAGACTTGGATGAAAACGGGAACTTGGTCAAGAAGATGGTCGAAACATCGGTAGGGCGTTTGATGGTAAATGAATTCGTTCCCAAAGAAATTGGCTATCTGAATGAGGTCTTGGGCAAGAAGGCTCTACGCGATACCATCGGTAAAGTCATCAAGGCGTGTGGGGTAGCCCGGACTGCCCAATTCTTGGATGACATCAAAAACTTGGGATATTACATGGCCTTTAAGGGAGGCTTGTCATTCAATTTGGCAGACGTTCTTATTCCTCCTGAGAAGGAAGCTCTTGCGAAAGAAGGCTATGACGAGGTGGAACAGATTATGGCCAACTATAATATGGGTTTCATCACAAACAACGAACGATACAACCAGATCATTGATACTTGGACGCACATCAATAGCAAATTGTCAGATATCTTGATCAAACAGTTGACAGCAGACAATGATGGGTTCAACTCAATTTTCATGATGATGGATTCCGGGGCCCGTGGTTCTAAAGAGCAGATCCGTCAGTTGTCCGGCATGCGCGGTTTGATGGCCAAGCCTCAAAAGAGCGGTGCCGAAGGCGGCCAGATCATTGAAAACCCGATTCTTTCGAACTTCAAGGAAGGTTTGTCCGTGTTGGAGTATTTTATTTCCACCCACGGTGCCCGCAAGGGTTTAGCCGATACGGCCTTGAAGACTGCCGATGCCGGTTATTTGACTCGCCGTTTGGTGGATGTGTCACATGATGTGATTATCAACGAGGAGGATTGCGGCACTTTACGCGGTTTGGTTTGTACAGAATTAAAGAACAATGAAGATGTGATCGCTTCCTTGTATGAGAGAATCTTAGGCCGCGTGTCTGTCCATGACGTAATTCATCCGCTGACAGGAGAGGTGATCGTGAAAGCGGGAGAAGAAATCCGTGAAGATGCCGCCAAAAAGATTCAGGAATCTCCGATTGAAAGCGTGGAAATACGTTCAGTCCTTACTTGCGAGTCCAAGAAAGGGGTCTGCGCAAAGTGTTACGGCCGGAACTTGGCCACCAACCAGATGGTCCAGAAAGGCGAAGTCGTGGGTGTCATCGCGGCCCAGTCAATCGGCGAACCGGGCACACAGTTGACGCTCCGTACATTCCACGTCGGCGGCATCGCTTCCAACATAGCGACTGAAAACAGCATAGTTTGCAAATACGAAAGCGCGTTGCTTGAAATAAAGGAATTGCGCGCCGTAGATGCTGAAGAAAACGGAAAGAAGCATAAGGTAGTCGTAAGCCGTTTGGCTGAAATGCATCTGATTGACCCGAACACGAAGATTGTCTTGATTACAAACAATATTCCTTACGGGTCCAAGTTGTTCTTCAATAGTGGCGATCTTGTCAAGAAAGGCGACGTCATCATCGAGTGGGATCCGTTTAACGCGGTCATCGTATCGGAAGTTTCCGGCAAGATCGAATTTGAAAGCGTCATTGAAAACGTCACCTACAAGGTCGAGAGCGATGAGACGACAGGCCTGAAAGAAAAGATCATCATTGAATCCAAGGACAAGACGAAAGCCCCGGCGGCCCATGTCGTGGATGAGAACGGCAACTATCTGAAAAATTATTCTTTGCCGTTGGGAGCCCACGTGGTGAAGGAAGAAGGGGATTCCGTCAAAGCCGGCGAAGTTCTGGTTAAGATTCCGCGGGCCGTGAGCAAAGCGGGCGACATCACGGGTGGCCTGCCCCGCGTCACGGAATTGTTCGAAGCACGTAACCCTTCAAATCCTGCGGTCGTTTCCGAAATCGACGGGGAAGTCGGCTTGGGCAAGATCAAACGGGGCAACCGGGAGATCACGGTGACTTCCAAACTGGGCGAGGTCAAGAAGTATATGGTTCCCCTTTCCAAGCAATTGCTGGTGCAGGAAAACGATTATATCCGCGCGGGCATGCCGTTGTCTGACGGTGCCATCACGCCTTCGGATATTTTAGCTATCAAGGGGCCGACGGCGGTACAGGAATATATCGTAAATGAAATCCAGGACGTGTACCGTTTGCAAGGCGTGAAGATTAATGACAAGCATTTCGAAGTCATTGTCCGCCAGATGATGCGCAAGGTAGAAATCGTGGATCCGGGAGATACGCATTTCCTGGAACAACAAGTCGTTGACAAGTTGGAGGTGATGGACGAGAATGATCGCGTCTGGGGCAAGAAAGTAGTGACAGACCCGGGTGATTCCCAAACGCTGAAGGCAGGCCAGATCGTCACGGCGCGCAAGCTAAGGGACGAGAATAGCATGCTGAAACGCCGCGACATGAAGCTGGTCGAAGTCCGTGACGCTATTCCTGCGACTGCCAGCCAGGTTCTTCAAGGCATCACACGTGCCGCATTGCAGACGAACAGTTTCATGTCTGCCGCATCGTTCCAGGAAACGACGAAGGTCTTGAATGAAGCCGCCATCAACGGGAAGGTGGATTTTCTGGAAGGCTTGAAGGAAAACGTGATATGCGGGCATTTGATTCCGGCCGGTACGGGCCAGCGCGAGTTCGACAGATTGGTGGTGGGCGCAAAGGATGATTTCGACCGGATCATGACCAACCGAAAGAACGTTGTCGATTTCAACGAGAAAGACAAGAATTAAACCGGGCGATTGAAGAAAGAAGTCTTTTTGATTAGTTTTTTCATAATAGGGCAGTGCCGGCGGGTGCTGCCTTATTTTTTTGCCCTCCGCAAAAGCAAAAAAGCCCCGGAAAAACGGAAAAACGGGGCCTTTCCGCCCTCCGGGAAGCC
>CAYRFT010000005.1:0-16804 GCA_964423585.1 uncultured Parabacteroides sp.
CAATCGCCGAAATCAAACGAAAAATATTGCTTTTGATAAAATAGTATCATACGATTCGATGCCGAAAGACTACATTTGTCCTACTTGAATGGAAAACGTGAAAGAAATATAGTATAACTTCTAATAAAATGAAATTGCCTATGGGAAAGTGTGATATGATTACTGCATCTCAGGAAGGGAGGGGCATTTGCGGTGCCCCGCGAGAGGAATCGACCTTTATCAAAAACGGCAGGGCCGCCGGGCCAGGCCAAGTCATTAAACTAATCATCTAAAAAAACCAAGTATGAATTTGAATTTGAGAAGAACATTGCTGCTGGCGGGAATATGCTCGGTTGCCGGCCTGGCTTACACCCCGCAACTTTCCGCCGCCCCGTCAGATTTCACAAGGGGGGGGGAGATATCGCAGCAGACTAAGAGAATCACGGGTACCGTTACAGATGCCATGGGGCCTGTCATCGGTGCCAACGTATTGGAAAAGGGCACCACGAACGGAGTCATTACCGACATGGACGGCAACTTCGTTTTGGAATGCGCGCCGGGAGCTACCCTCGTAGTCTCGTTCATAGGCTATGTCAGCCAGGAAATAAAGATAACGAACCAGACGACCGTGAACGTCACGTTGAAGGAAGACTCCGAAATGTTGGATGAAGTCGTCGTGGTGGGTTACGGCACGATGAAGAAAAGCGATCTTTCCGGGGCGTCCGTCTCCATGAGCGAAGAGAAAATCAAGGGATCCATCATCACCAACCTTGACCAGTCCCTCCAGGGGCGTGCGGCCGGCGTGACGGCAGTCAGTACATCCGGCGCTCCGGGCTCCTCCTCCTCCATCCGCGTGCGCGGCCAGGCCACCATCAACGCCAATGCAGAGCCATTGTATGTGATCGACGGTGTGATCGTGCAGAGCCAGGGGCAGAGCGGCGCTTCATACGGTCTGGGCGATGCGCTGGGCAATGGTTCGGTTTCCACCATTTCTCCGCTTTCCACCATCAATCCCGCGGATATCGTCAGCATGGAAATCTTGAAGGATGCTTCGGCGACTGCCATTTATGGTGCCCAAGGTTCCAACGGCGTGGTTTTGATTACGACCAAGCGCGGCAAGGCGGGCGAAGCAAAGTTCACTTATGACGGCATGCTCGCCGTCCAACGCCAGACAAAGCGTTTGGACATGATGAACCTGCGTGAGTATGCCATGTATTATAATGATTTGGCAAACATGGGCGAAATATCCGAGCCAAGCAACTATTACGCCGATCCTTCTTTGTTGGGGGCAGGCACAAACTGGCAGGATGCCGTCTTCCAGACGGCTCTGCAACATCAGCACCAGATCTCGGCGCAAGGCGGCACGGAACAAATACAATATTACGTGTCTGCTTCCTATATGAACCAGGACGGTACCATCATCGGTTCCAACTTTAACCGTTACAGCTTCCGCGCCAACCTGGACTCCCAACTGAAGAAGTGGCTGAAACTGGGTTTAAGTGCCACTTACACGGCGACAGGAGATGACCTGAAACTGGCGGATAGTGACGAAGGCTTGATCAACTACTCGCTGACGACCCTCCCCGACATACCTATCTATAATTTGGATGGCAGCTATGCCACGGTTGTCCGCGAAGGCTACACGAACCCCAACCCGATTGCCCTTGCCATGATGGACGACATTCTGCTGGACCGCAAAAAACTGACGGGTAATGTCTTCTTCGAGGTTACTCCCATCAAGAATCTGGTATGGCATGCCGAACTTGGCTACGATATCAGTTCAAGCAAGGGCGACCGCTATAAACCGATGGTTGATTTGGGCGGATGGGTGCGTTCAAGCAACGAAAGCAACATCCAGAAGAACAGCAGTACATTCTGGCAGTTGAAGAACTATGTGACCTATACCGGAAATGTAGGCGACAAGCATCACTATACAGCCATGGTGGGACAGGAATGCTGGGAGTCCAGCTACGACTTCACGAGCGTGTTCAATAGCGGCTTGCCTTCGGACGAGGTGCACAATCCGGCCTTGGGTACGGGGACACCGACCATCAATGCGGGTTTCGGAAGCTCCTCCATGGCATCTTTCTTCACACGTCTGACTTATAATTACGCCGACCGTTACCTGGGCACTTATACCTATCGTTATGACGGCTCTTCGAACTTCGGTCCCGAAAACCGTTGGGCGGGTTTCCATTCATTGGCCGCTTCCTGGCGCTTTTCCAACGAAGATTTCTTTAAACCGCTGGCAAACATAATCAGCAACGGCAAGTTGCGTTTAGGATGGGGACAAACGGGTAATGCCAATATCGGCGGGTATGCCTGGGGCACATCCATGAGCCGTATGCCTTCCGGTTTGGGCATGGGGTATCGTCCCTCCAACATACCGAACACCTCCATCAAATGGGAATCCCAGGAGCAATGGAACGTCGGTGTGGATTTGGGCTTCCTGCATGACCGCATCAATCTGACGGCAGAGTGGTATAAGAAAACTTCCAGCGATATGCTGATGCCGTTGCAGTTGCCTTCCTACATGGGTACTTCCGGCAATGGCTCTTCAGCATTGGCAGCCCCCAAAGGCAACTATGGCGACATTGAGAACACCGGTGTCGAGATCTCTTTGAATACACATCCCATCACGGGCAATTTTGAATGGGATTCCGATTTCCAGATTTCTTTCAACAAGAACAAGCTGAAAGGATTGGCCGGCACAGCCAATGCGCAGATTGTGGGTTACGGGCAGTGGACCGATGTAGTCAGCGTATCCAGCGTAGGCGAATCGCTTTATAACTTCTATGGTTTCGTCTGTGACGGCGTTTACAAAGACCTGGAAGACCTTCAGACTTCTCCGAAGCCTGCCAAGTATCCGGCAAACGGTGTCTTCGATCGCACCAATACCGTATGGGTGGGCGATATGAAATACAAAGACCTCAGCGGTCCCGACGGTGTGCCTGATGGCATTATTGATGACTATGACAAGACCAATATCGGTTCTCCGATGCCCAAGTTTACTTTTGGCTGGACCAATACTTTCCGTTACAAGAATTTTGACTTGTCTGTTTTCATCAACGGTTCTTATGGCAACAAGGTGTTCAACTATCTTTCCATGAAGCTGACGCACATGAATTCCCCTTGGACCAACCAGTTGAATGCAGTAAACGGACGCACGCAGCTCGTCCCGATTAATCCGGACAAGGTTTACGAGGATGGAACCATGTGGTATAACGATGTATCCAACGTGATGGTGGCAAATCCGGGAGCATCCATTCCACGCGCCACTATCAATGACCCGAACGACAATGACCGTATCAGCGACCGTTACATTGAAGACGGTTCCTATATCCGTCTGAAGAACATCTCTTTGGGATATACCTTCCCGAAAAAGACGATTGACAAGCTGGGGCTGAGCAACCTGCGCATCTATGCCAACATCCAGAATCTGCTGACTATTACCGGCTATGATGGCTATGACCCTGAAATCGGTGCCAGCACTTCAAGCGTCAATGTTTATGGTTTGGACAACGGGCGTTACCCGTCTCCTACCGTCTATTCATTCGGCCTGAACATTTCATTCTAACCCTTTAAATTGAAGAAAAACATGAAAATCAGATATATTAAATATTGGACGTTTGCAGCCGTGCTCGGTATGGGGACAGTCTCATGCGAGGATTTCTTGGACCGTCCTACTGAAGATAACTATAACGAGTCGAACTTCTACCAGAATGACGAACAGTGCGTGCAAGGCGTCAATTACCTTTACAACTCGCCTTGGTATGACTTCCAGCGCGGCTTTATCAAGGTCGGTGAAATTCTTTCCGGGAATGTCTATGAGGGAAACAGCCCTTACCTGAACTTCACGGTGAACGGTACGGACGAAAACCTTGTGAACATGTCCTATTCTTTGTGGGCGGTTATCGGCCATGCCAATACCGTATATGCCCGTTTGAAGACAGCGAATGCGTCAGAAGCCGTGAAAAACCAGTGCATGGGCGAGTGCCTGGCATGGAAAGCCATGGCTTACTTCTATTTGGTGCGTAGTTTCGGCGCGGTACCCATTATCCATGACAACACGGCCGAGTTGAATTCCGGCAACTATAACTCCAAATTCAAAGTGGAGGCGGCCGATGTGTATGAGTACATCATCATGACTTTGGAGAAGGCGATGGAATTGCTTCCGGCCAAAGGCGAGCTGGGCCGCATCGACCATTATTGCGCCGAAGGCCTCTTGGCCAAGGTGTATCTGACGAAGAGCGGCATCACCGGCTCCCGCAGCGAAGACGATTTGAGGAAAGCGGCAGAATATGCCAAAGATGTCATAGATAATTCCGGGCGCAACTTGTTGCCTGTTTATTCCGACGTTTTCCGCCTGGCAAACAACAAGAACGAAGAGTGCCTCTTCTCCTGGCACTGGTCGGCAGGACGCGACCCGTGGACACAGCAGAACACATTGCAGTCGGACTTGGCTATGGTAGGATTCGATGAATTCGGCGACTGTTGGGGCGGCTATGGCGGTCCGTCGGTCGATTTGGAGGATGCTTTCGGAATTTCCGCCTTGGAAAATCCCGAGACCCGTTCGGATACGGATACCCGCCGCAAGGCTACCATGATGATGGCAGGTGACGTGTACGATTATTTCTGGCAGGACAAGGGCGGATTCGATTACCTGCGGTTCATCTATGATGCCGATGATTACGGCAAAGGCGGGCCCGCCGGACAATACCAGTCTCCTACCGGTGCCAACCATGTGAAGCACCTTTACGGCAACAACAATGACCATGTATCGGCATTGGGCGTGTCGGCAGGCAACATGTACAGCGGCTTGGCAACCCACATCCTGCGCCTGTCCGATGTCTATCTGGTGTATGCCGAGGCGAAGATGGGACTGGCTGCCTCTACTACGGACCAGAGTGCCCTGGATGCTTTCAATGCTGTACGCGGGCGGGCCATTCCGGGTGCTACCCCGAAGACTTCCATCACTTGGGAAGATGTCTGGAAGGAACGCCGCCTGGAGTTGGCTTGCGAAGGCGACCGTTGGTACGATTATGTGCGCCTGGCATATTATGATTCCCAACGCGCCATCAATGAACTGAAAGAGCAACGCCGCGACGTTTATTACGGGCTTGGCACTACTTACAAGGCCTATTACGAGAGCGGCACATGGACGGTGAATCCAGATGAAACCCTTTATAATCCGGACGCAAAGGCACCGAATGTGACGGTTTCCAGCTTTACCTTGCCGTTCCCGACGGAAGATGTGGTGTTCAATCCTAATTTGATGAAAGACCCGGTACACGTAGATGTACGTTCTGAATTCAGTTATTAATTTTAATGCTTGAAAAGATGAAAAACAATAGATATAGAAATTGGTTCTTTGCGGCAGCCATTGCCGTGGCAGGTTTTTCCATGACAGCTTGCGAGGATGAACCGGATAAATATGAAGTGGCGGATGGAAAGCCTACTTTGAAATATGTCCGTGTCCCCGACCCGGCAGCAGGAGACTCCCTGCTGACAGGAGCCTACATGGCGAATACGGTTTGTTTGGTCGGCGATAACCTGCGGAGCATTTACGAACTCTACTTCAACGACCAGAAGGCGGTGCTTAACTCCAGTTACATCACCGACCACACCCTGTTGGTGGATGTCCCGGGAGAGATTCCGACGGTGGTGACCGACAAGATTTATATGGTGACACGGTCAAAGGATACCATCGATTACGATTTCAAGGTGTTGGTTCCCGCTCCTGCCGTGAACCTCATGTCTTGCGAGTTTGCGAAGCCGGGCAGTGAAGTGACGCTGATTGGCGATTATTTCATCGACGACCCGAATGTGCCCCTGACCATTACAATGGCAGGCAACGTGGAAGTGACCGAAATCACGAACATCACCAAAACCGCAGTCAGCTTTATCCTTCCGGACAATGCCCCTGCCGGTTATATCAACGTGAAGTCCATCTACGGCACGGGACGGTCCAAGTTCCGCTACTACGACACGCGCAACATCCTCTTCGACTGGGACGGCTCTCACGGCGGCATGGCTCTCGCGCATGGCTGGCGTGACGGAAGCAATGTCCTGAGAGAGGCCGATGAGAACAGCATCGACGGCGCGTATATCTGCTTCACGGGGTCGCTTGCCGGTACAGTCGGTGCCACGTGGGCGGAAGATGCTTTCTCGTTCGACTACTGGCCGGAACCGTCTGCCGGTTATCCGGAACTGTCCGCGCGTCCTGAGTTTGCCGAACTGCTGGCGGAATACGGTGTCAACGGCTTGCAACTGAAATTCGAGGCGAACATTCCTTCTTCCAACCCGTGGCAATCCTGCGCCTTGCAGGTGGTATTCACGGGCAACGATGATGTGACCTATGCCACTGGGACGAATGCCTACTTCAGCGACACGGCGTTGCCGCGCGGCTTATGGATGCCTTGGCAAAGCACGGGTTCTTACGACACAGGAGGCGAATGGACGACCGTTTCCATGAATCTGTCCGACTTCAACAAAACGCACGAAGGCACCAAGTGTGACAACCCCTTGGACATCGAAAAGCTCACCGGACTGTCTTTCTTTGTCTGGAACGGCGGCCTTGAAGGCACGGATTGCGAGCCTGTGATCATGATAGACAACATCCGTGTGGTACCTATTGAATAACCTTTTTAACAGAATACTGAAATGAATAAAGCATATAGATTTACGGCATGGCGGGTGATGTGCCTGATGCTCCTCGGTTGCCTGGCGTTTACGGCCTGCGACAATGGAGACGATGAAGATACCAACCAATACAAAGGAGGCATAAGCCTGAACGCCTTCGGGCCGAGTCCCGTAGCCCGCGGCGGCGTGCTCCGTTTCCTGGGCAGCGGCATGGACAAAGTGATCGCGGTCGTCATTCCCGGGTGCGACGACATAACGGACATAGAGGTGGTCAGCGACACGGAAATCCGTGTCATTGTGCCCCAGACCGCCCAGCCGGGATTGGTCGTCTTGAGGACCCCGCAGGGAGACATCACGACGAAAACATCGTTGAGCTATACGGAGCCGATTGCTTTGGAAGCCTTTGCTCCGGCGGAAGTGAAGCCGGGTGGCGAATTGACCATCACCGGTGAATATTTGAACTTGATTAAGGAAGTGATCTTCGCCGACGAGGTGACAGTGCCTGCCGACGGGTTTGTCAGCCAAAGCCGCGAGGAGATCAAGGTCATCGTCCCGGATTCCGCCCGGACCGGCAAGTTCATCTTGTCCGACGGGGCCGAAATCCCCAACTGGATTTATTCCGAGGAAGAATTGCGGATTACTTTGCCGTCGGTGGAAACCCCTCTCGACCTGGTGGACAAGAAGCCGGGCGATGTCGTCAGGGTTTCCGGCAAAAACTTCGATTTGGTAAAGAAAGTGCAGATGCCGAACGGGGATGAAGTCGAATTCACGCTGACCTCTTCCCCCGAAGAAGATGTGATCGCTTTCGCCTTGCCCGACAATGTCTCGGACGGTGAAATCATCGCGCTCCCGGCCTCGAATGTGCAAATCGTGGTCGCTACCGTGACCGTCGCCATGCCTTCGGGCGTGACGGCCAGCCCTGCTGCGAACTTGCGCGGCGGAGACCTGATCACGCTGAAAGGCTCCAATATGGAATTGGTGACGGACGTGACATTCCCGGGCATGGAAGAAGCCGTGAAACCGGAGGCGCAAAGCGCGGACGAAATGACCGTCCTGATGCCCGCCGCGGCCATTAGCGGCGAATTGCAACTGAACACGAAGAGCGGAAAATCCACGCCCGTATCCATCGAAACGGCCAAGCCGGAAAACATTTCCTACAGCTCCACGACAGTCCCGGCAGGCGGCGAACTGACCGTCAAGGGAACGAACATGGATGTCGTCTCGGCCGTGGTGTTCACCGGCGACGTGGAAGTCGCCGTCTCGGATGCCACCGCCACCGACTTTACCCTGACCGTGCCCACGACGGCCGAAACCGGGGCCTTGACCTTGAAGATGGCCAATGGCGAATCGGTGGAAGCCCCGTCCCTGACAATCGAGAAGCCGGTATGCGCCTATTTGCCCGCAGTGCCTGACAAATTGGTGCGGGGACGAATCGCGGAACTTGAGATTGCCAATGCGGACAAGCTGACGAACGTGTTGTTGAACGAGGCCGCCATCCAGTATATCGTCGATACGGCCAAGGGCGTATTGATGCTGAACGTGCCAGCCGAACTGGACGGGACTTACAGCCTGAAACTGGTTTCCTCCAACGGCGAGATAGCCTATGACATCCTCGTGGTGGCCAACGAAGAGACCATCTGGGAAGGCCCGCTCGCCATCACCTGGAGCGACGGAGGACGTGTGCTGGTACCGGCGGCCGCCTTCGCTAACGTGACGGCGGGAACGGTCATGAAGGTGTATTACGACCAGGTAAACGAGGTCTGGGGACAGGCCCAGTTCAACTACGGCGACTTCACCACCATCGACTTCTCGCCCGTGTTCAACGGGGTGCTGGTCCCGACCGACATCCATGGCTGGAGCTTTGACAGCCGCGTGGAGGAGCTGACGCTGACGCAGGAAATCCTCGACAACATCCAGGCCAAGCAAGGCGATTGCGAAGGACAGACAAACGTGGGCATCATCATCCAGGGCAGCGATTTGACATTCACGAAAATGACGATTGTAAATTGACGGGCTGCGGCTTGAAGGCAAAATCTCAATCAAGATGAAGACACTGGACTTAAAACGGATGCTCCCGCTGGTGGCGGCCCTTGCCCTCGCCTCCTGCGACACGGACGTTGATCACGACATCCCGGCGGTGGAGGCACCGGCATTGGTATCCACCACGCCCGAAGACGGGTCGGCCAATGTGAAAACGGGAGAAATCACCATCGAGGTGGAATATGACAAGAACATATCCTTCGCGACGGACAGGCTGAGCGAAATCCAGTTTGACGGCGGCGAGCTGGTGAGCGCCGATGTGATCGGAACAAGCCATGTGCTGACCGTGAAAGTGAATGTGACGGGGAGAGGGGCGGACTGCTCCCTCTCCATTCCCGAGGGGATAGTGACCGGCCCGAACCGGATGCCCGCCCCCGCCGTATCGCTCCGCTTCTCCACAGTGGCCCTGGACGGGACACCGGTCGCCGCCACTTCGGCCAAAGCGGTGAAGCTGTTCCAATACCTGTCGGACAATTTCGAGACGAAGACGCTTTCCGCCATGATGGCCAACGTCGCCTGGAACACGGAAATGTCGGAGAGGGTGCATGACTGGACCGGGAAATATCCGGCCATCAACTGCTTTGACTACGGACACCTGCCGGCTTCCGTGGCCGGGGCCGGCTGGATCGACTACGGCGACATCACGCCCGTGAAAGATTGGGCCGACAACGGAGGCATCGTGGCCGCCATGTGGCATTGGAACGTGCCCAAGAAAGCGGTCGGCGATTCCTTTTCCACCAAAATATGGGAAGGGGAGACGGTCATGCCCGGCGATTGGAGCGGGAATGTGCAGATGACGGACGATGCCGCCAAGGCAGCCTTCGCCGACGCGCAGGCGGGACAGGTGATACGGGTGGAGGTGAAGGACGTGGCGGCGGGCGCGCAAGGCTCGTTCAAGAACAGCGGCTGGAGCGAGATCGCCCCCGGCACCGAGTACTTCGACATATCCGGGGATTTCACGCTGGTGATTACCGACGACATCCTGAAGTCCCTGCAGGAAGGCGGGCTCATCATCAGCGGGCACGATTACACGGCGGTCGCCGTTTACATAGAAAGCGCACCCCTCGACCCGAACACCGACTATGCCTTCTACATGGCGGAAACGGAGTTCGATGCCGCCAATGCCACGGTCGAAGGCACGTGGGAAAACAAGGTGTTCACCGAAGACCTGAAGAATGTGGCCGCCTATCTGAAACTGCTGCGTGACGCGGACATCCCGGTACTGTGGAGGCCGTTCCACGAGGCAGCGGGAGGCTGGTTCTGGTGGGGCAAGGATGCCGCCAGCTTCAAGGCCCTGTGGATGGCCATGTTCAACTACTTCAAGGAGGCGGGGCTTGACAACCTCATCTGGGTATGGACCGCCGAGACCGGCGACAACGACTGGTACCCGGGCGACCCATACGTCGATATCGTGGGGCGCGACATTTACAACAAGGAGACCGCGGACTGCGTCGCGGAATACAACACCGTCGCCGGGATTTACGGCAACAAGATCGTTTCGCTGAGCGAATGCGGCACGGTCGGGCTTATCTCCGAGCAATGGGCTTCCGGCGCGCACTGGAGCTGGTTCATGCCCTGGTATGACGGGACAAACGAAGACGGCACCCCGGTAATCCATGCCGACGAGGCGTGGTGGAAGGATGCCATGAGCCAGGAGTTCGTCATCTCCCGCGACGAGCTTCCTTCCTTGGAATAGCTTTCCGGCGGCAAGACAGGAGGGCTGTCCCGGTCATCGGGGCGGCCCTTTCTGTTTTCCAGGGGAGAATCCGGGTGGACAGCGTGTTTCACCCCTCGGAACATATCGTCAATCGTCATGGACGGCTTCCCCGGGCGGCGGGACATGCCGTCAGCCGCCGAAGTCAAACGAAAAATATTGCTATTTGATAAAATAGTATCATACGATTCGATGCCGAAGGACTACATTTGCCATATTTGAGTTGGAAACGTGAAAGATAATATAAGTATAACTTCTAATAAAGTGAAATTGCCTATGGGGAAAGTGTGATATGATTACTGCATTTCAAGAAGGAAGGGCACCTGCGGTGCCCCGCGAGAGGGTCTCGGGCCAGTCCTCGCAAGAGGAATCGACCTTTATCAAAAACGGCAGGGCCGTCGGGCCAGGCCAAGTCATTAAACTAATCATCTAAAAAAACCAAGTATGAATTTGAATTTGAGAAGAACATTGCTGCTGGCGGGAATATGCTCGGTTGCCGGCCTGGCTTACACCCCGCAACTTTCCGCCGCCCCGTCAGATTTCACAAGGGGGGGGGAGATATCGCAGCAGACTAAGAGAATCACGGGTACCGTTACAGATGCCATGGGGCCTGTCATCGGTGCCAATGTATCGGAAAAGGGCACCTTGAACGGTGTCATTACCGACATGGACGGCAACTTCGTCTTGGATTGTGCGCCGGGCGCGACGATTGTCGTGTCGTACATCGGCTACAAGACGCAGGAATTCGTGGTGGGCGACCAGGAAACCTACAACATCCAGCTGGCGGAAGATTCCGAGATGCTGGAGGAAGTGGTGGTGGTCGGTTACGGTGTGCAGAAGAAGAAACTGGTCACCGGTGCCACAGTGCAGGTAAAAGGCGACAACATCGCCAAATTGAACACGACCAGCGCGTTCGGCGCTTTGCAGAGCCAGACGCCCGGCGTGCAGATCACGCAATCGACCGGACAGGCCGGTGACGGCTACAAAGTCAACATCCGCGGTCTGGGAACCATCGGCAACGCGGCCCCGCTGTATGTCATCGACGGCGTGGCGGGCGGCGACCTGAACTCCCTCAACCCCTCGGACATCGAGTCGATCGACGTGCTGAAGGATGCCGCCTCCGCCGCCATCTACGGTGCGCGTGCCGCCAACGGCGTCATCCTCGTGACGACCAAGCAGGGCAAGACCGGCAAGATCCAGGTATCCTACGACGGGTACGCTGGCTGGCAGTACATGGCGAAGAAGCCGGATGCGCTGAACGCACAGGAATACATGTACGCCCAGGAACTGAAGGCTTTCAACGGTGGCAACGCCGCTCCCGTATGGGAAAATGTATTGCCGGCGGACCTCTACCAGTCCGTGATGGACGGGACATGGCAGGGGACGGACTGGGTTGACGAATCCTACCACAAGGGCGCGCTGACCCAGAACCACGCGCTGAACCTCACCGGCGGCTCGGAGACATCCAACTTCTCGCTGGGCCTCTCCTACACCAGCCAGGACGGTATCTTCGGCGGCGAATCGCAGTCGGAATACGAGCGTTACACCGTCCGCCTGAATTCAGACCATGTGATTTACAACAACGGGAGCTTCGATGTCGTCAAGTTCGGCGAGAACATGTCCTTCAACCACGTGGGAAGGGGCGGTGTCGCCACCGGCAACATGTACTGGAACAGTATGCACGACTTGCTGCTCGGCAACCCGCTGCTGCCTGCCTATAACGAGGAAGGCGACTATTACATGAACGAGGACATCGCCGCCAACGGCTGGGGCGTAGGCTCCGCCAGCAACCCGCTTGGGCTGACCTCGAACACGAGCCGCGGCCTGAACGAGAGCAAGAGCTACAACCTCAACATGAGCGCGAACGTGCAGATACAGCCGGTAAAGGACTTGATCTACAAGACGCAGTTCAGCTACAAGCAGGGCAACTCGGCCTACCGCCAAATGAACCGCATCTTCGCGACAGGCACGACAAACCAGACGCAAGACGATGCCAACCAGTCGATGAGCACTTGGTCCAGTTGGGTATGGGAGAACACCATCTCCTACAAGCTCGCCCTCGGGAAACACGACATGGACTTCGTGATCGGTAACAGCTTGGAGAAAAACAGCTACGGCATGGACATGAACGTGACCGCCAAGAACAACCTCTTCGGCTCCGACTGGGAACGCGCTTATCTGGGCAACACCAAACCGGCATCGCTGCAAGACGTGACGATCGGCTCGGGCTATCCTTCGAGCGACAGCTCGCTGGCCTCTTTCTTCGGCCGTGCCAGCTACAACTACAAGGAGACCTACATGGCGCAGTTCACGCTCCGTGCCGATGGTTCCTCCAACTTCATGCGAGGCAACCGCTGGGGCTACTTCCCCTCCGCCTCCGTCGGCTGGGTGATCACCAACGAGAATTTCATGGAAGATGCCCGCCAGTGGATGGACTTCATGAAGTTCCGCGCCAGTTGGGGACAGAACGGTAACTGTTCCATCGCCAACTTCCAATACCTGACGACCTTCGCCTTCGACAACGCCAACTCCTACTACTTCGGGCTGAACAACCACACGAGCTCCACGACCGGCGGCTACGCCAACGTCCTGAAGAACGAGGATGTGACATGGGAAACGTCCGAACAGTTGAACATCGGCTTTGACGCGCGCTTCCTGAGCAGCCGCCTGGGTGTCACGTTCGACTGGTACAAGAAGAAGACCAAGGACTGGTTGCTCCAGGCTCCCATCCAGGCCGTGTTCGGCTTGAACCCGCCTTACGTGAACGGCGGCGATGTCGAGAACAAGGGTATCGAGCTTGCCTTGAACTGGGACGACCAGATCGGCAAGGACTTCACCTATGGCATCAACGTGAACCTGTCCACCAACAAGAACGAGGTGACCAAGATCGCCAACAGCGAAGGCATCATCCACGGCCCGGCTTCCGTATTGCACCAGCAGGAGGAAGAAATCTTCCGCGCGCAGGTGGGCGAGCCCATCGGTTACTTCTGGGGCATGAAGACGGCGGGCGTCTTCCAGAACCAGGCGCAGATCGACGAGTGGAGCAAGACCTACACCGACGAGATTCATGGCGGAAACGAGTACCTCAAGCCGGGCGACGTGATCTATGTCGATACGAACGGTGACAACATCATCACCAAATCGGACAAGACGAACATCGGCAACCCGCACCCCGACCTCACCCTCGGCTTCAGCGTGAACTTCGGATACAAGGGCTTCGACCTCTCCGTGACGGGCTCCGGCGCCTTCGGGCAACAGGTTGTCCGCACCATGTCGAACGGCGAAAACACGGTGGACAACCTCAACCGCAAGCTGCTTTACGGCTCGTGGAAAGGGGATGGCACAAGCAACCTGCTGCCGCGCCTCGACAACCTGAACAGCGCCAACTGGATGACATTCTCCGAAATATGGGTGGAGGATGCCGACTTCGTGAAGATACAGAACATCACCTTCGGGTACGATTTCAAGAACATCTGGAAGACCTGCCCGCTGTCCCAGTTGCGCCTTTACGTCTCCGCGCAGAACCTCCTCACCTTCTCAGGCTACAGCGGCCTTGACCCGGAAGTCGGTTCGAGCGGCGGCAACGACAGCGGATACAGTTGGGGTGCCGGCGTGGACAACGGGTACTATCCCGCCCCGAAGACATTCCTGGTAGGCGTCAACCTCAAGTTTTGACAGAGTGGCGCATGAACGTATGAACTTAAACTTTAATAGATGCAACGTATGAAAAAGATATATTTATTGGCTTTGGCCGGCGGCATGTTGGCAATGACCGGCTGCGAGGATTTCTTGGATTCGAAGAACTACACGGGCAAGGACAGCAGCAACTACCCGCTGACCGAGACCGACGTGAACCAGATGGTCGCCTCCGTTTACAAGTCCAGCTTCTACGGGCCGTTCGCCGGTAAAAACGGGAACGGGACGAACCAGTACTATACGCTGGCCTGCCTGGCATCAGACGACCAGTACGGCGGCGGAGGCGTGAACGATGCCGCCACCCAGGCGCTCGACCACATGCTTTATACCAGTATCAACAACATGGAGTCAATGTGGCAGGCCGGGTATGAGGCGATTGCCCGTGCCAACGCGGCATTGGCCTCGATAGACAACGTGACGGACGAGGAGCTGCGCAACCAGACCAAAGGAGAGCTGCTCACCCTCCGCGCCTTCAACTATTTCGACTTGGTGAAATGCTTCGAGAACATACCCCTGATGGATCACGTTCCCGAGAGCGTGGGCGAGGCGCAGACCTCTCCCGCGCAGGTGGCACCGGACGAAGTGTACAAGCAAATCGCCACCGACCTGTATGAGGCCACGTCGATCATGCCCTCTTACCCGTATGACAACTGGCAGACCCTGCCTTACGGCAAAGTGACCCGCTGGGCGGCGGAAGCCCTCCTTGCCCGCGTGTTCCTGTTCTACACAGGTTTCTACGGCAAGTCTTCCATCCCCACGCAGGAAGGATGCGCGGTGCCCGAGGTGACGAAAGACTACGTGGTGGAATGCCTGAACGACGTGATCAACAACTCCAAGCACGACCTGCTCGACGACTACCGCTCCCTGTGGGCTTACGCGAACGAGAACACGGCAGCCGATTACGAGTACGTGATGGATTTGGGCGAGAAGTACCAGGAAGGCAACAAGGAAGTCCTCCTCGCCATCAACTATTATTACTCGCCCGACTGGATCAGCGACCTGCACCTCACCAACCAGTACGCGCTGTTCTTCGGCATCCGTTTTGGCAGTGAAGGCGAGACATCGAGGAAGTTCTATCTGGGTTCGGATGACAGCGTCTATCCGTTCGGATCCGGATGGGGTTGCGGCCCTGTCGCTCCCAACTTCATGGACGACTGGGAGAAGGCCGAGCCCACCGACATGCGCCGGGAGGCTTCGGTGCTGACCTTCCCCTCCGCTTTCGATTTTGCGGGCGACAAGACGGACAACTGGATGGAAGCCACCGGCTACCACCAGAAGAAAGTCTGCGCTGTCCGGTCGGGAGGCGGCGAATACTATTCATGGTGCGCCCAGAACGTGAACGGCGGCAACGGAAACTCCAACGGCAATTTCCAGGCATCCCACTTCCAGGGCATGGTGCTGATACGCTTCGCCGACGTGCTGCTGATGCACTCCGAGCTGACGGGGACTGCCGACGGCATGAACCGGGTGCGCGCGCGCGCCGGGCTGCCCCCCGTGAACTATTCCCTTGCCGCGCTCCAGAACGAACGCCGCTGGGAACTCTGCTTCGAAGGCCTGCGCTGGGACGACATACGCCGCTGGGGCATCGCCAAGGAAGCCTTGCTGAAGCAACTGGGCGGAACCATCCACAACCAGGGAACTCTTACCACGATGCGCGACCAGGGAGCCGGCTATGCCGCCCGCTACGACGCGACGAGGGGTTTCTACCGCATTCCCGGAGAACAGATCGACCTGGCGGCCGGCACGCTCAAGCAGAACCCCGGTTGGGAAGGCACCGAGGGCTTTTATTCGCAATGGAATTGATAACGAACTATTAATAGCGTAACAATTATGAAGAAGACTTTTTATTTGCTGGCCCTGTCGGGCATGGCCCTGTTTGCCGCCTGCGACCCGGTGGAGGATGATTACAGCAACAATACTTCCGGCGTCGCCGGGGCTGACCAGATCAAGGCCACCGTCACGGTGGAGACGCAGAACGGCAGGAACGTCAACATGGTGCATGTCAACGCCGACGGGAACGCGGTGCCCATCTGTGTGTCGAACGGCGTGAACACGGTATACAGCCCGATTGCGGACCTGCTCCTGTTCGGGACGGGCGAGAACTCGGTGTTCATCCGCGCGCAAAACCCCGACGGATCGGTGGTGACGAAGGAAGAGAAAGTGAACGTCGATGAAATGTTCTACGAAGTGCCCGTGCAATACGACCTGCTGACCAACAGTTCCACCAAGACATGGACGTGGGATCCGGACCTGAACGGCGGAAGCTGGGGCAACTGCGGCTACCTGACCGGCGACGGCGAGGGGTTCGCCACTCAAGGCAACAACACATGGTTCTCCTGCCCTCCAGCCGACCTTGCCGGGCAGCTGGATTATTCCTCCACGGGCAAGCCTACGGGCGAGGAAAGCCCCGACGCCTACATGGAATGGTCCCTCAACGGCACGAAAATAGAGACGTTCGCGCCCGACGGGACACTGATACGTTCCGGCACGTTCAGCATCGAAAACTGGGACAAGAAGGTGGTTGACGTTGAAAATTGGTCCATCGGCACGCTGAACACGAGCGCGGAGGCCATCCTCTTCCCGTGGCTGATCAACCAGCACGGAGTTGCGCCCACCACGTTCGAAGTGATGCTTTTGGACAAGGACAAGATGGTCCTCGTCAGCCAAAATTATACGAACCCCGCGGAAAATGCGTGGGCAGAAGCCACCTTCTGGCGGTTCAAGGCGAAATGA
>CAYRFT010000006.1:0-4998 GCA_964423585.1 uncultured Parabacteroides sp.
CTTGCCGGTCGGCCCTGCCTGCCCGGATGATTTGCAAAATGATGCCGATATATTAAATTTGTAGCCGAAAAGAAAGAGAATTATGTATAAGGAAATCGTAAAATTGGTGATAATGATGATCTCCCAGCCGACGAAAACCTGGAAGATGCTGCAGGGGCGGCGGGAGAAAGAGATGGAAGAAACCGGCTCTGTCCGGCATGAGGCGTTTAAAAGCAATTATTTATACCCATTTATCGGGCTTCTGGCCGTCGTCGCTTTCTTCAGCGCGTGCACGCGCCAGGAGTTTGACATAGAGCTGGCGTTGAAGGCGGCCATTGTCACTTTCGTCTCCACGTTCGGCGGTTTTTACCTGTCCTCCTATTTCCTGAACGAGCTATGGCAAGGCTTTTTCAAGAAGGAAAAGGATCTGCCGTTGTGCCAGATGTTCGTCGGCTTCTCCTCCGCGCTGATGTTCACGCTGGATATCGTCTGGATGCTATTGCCCGATTTCTTTTTCCTGTACATCTTCATCGTATATACGTTTTATATCGTGTGGGAGGGCTCGGCGATCTTCATGCGGATAGACGGACCGTCGCAGATGAAATTCACGATTTTTGCGTCCGTGCTGATCATCGCCATGCCCCATCTGATAGAAAAAGTGCTGATATTGCTGATGCCGGGACTGCGTTAAACAAGAATCTCATGAAGGAAAATTTCAGAAAGGACATTTCGATAAAGAACAAGCGCGCCTCCTTCAATTATGAACTGCTGGATACGTTTACGGCGGGCATTGTCTTGACCGGCACCGAGATCAAGTCGATCCGGCTGGGGAAGGCCAGCCTGGTGGACACGTTCTGCATCGTGGACAAGGGCGAGCTGTGGGTGAAGGGCATGTATGTCGCCGAATATTTTTACGGCACGTATAATAACCACAACGCCCGCCGGGACCGGAAGCTGCTCTTGCAGAAGAAAGAAATCCGGAAGATAGCCGGGGCCGTCAAAGCCAGCGGCTTTACGGTCGTCCCGACGCGCCTGTTCATCAACGACAAGGGGCTGGCCAAGCTGATTGTCGCCATTGCCCGCGGAAAGAAAGAATACGACAAGCGCGATTCGATCAAGGAGCGGGACGACAAACGGGAGATGGCCCGGGCATTCAGGCATTGACAGGCAGTCAATGCTTTTTTGCATGGAAGAGACAAGATCAAGCTAATAGCGACTATACAGACAAATATGGACAAGGAAACCTTTTTGAACCTCCTGCAAGAACGCATCCTCCTGTTGGACGGAGGGATGGGCACGATGATCCAAGGATATCATTTGGAGGAGGCTGACTACCGGGGAGAACGCTTCGCCTCGTTCCCCGGCATGCTGAAAGGCAACAACGACTTGCTGAGCATGACGCGCCCGGACATCATCCGGGACATCCACCGGCAGTATTTGGACGCGGGGGCAGACATCTTCACGACAAACACGTTCAATGCGAACGCCGTTTCGATGGAAGATTATGGCATGGCAGGCCATGTGCGGGAAATGAATCTGGCATCCGCCCGCTTGGGACGGGAGCTGGCGGATTCGTACATGAAAGAGCATCCCGGGAGGACAATCTTTGTCGCGGGCTCGGCAGGGCCGACCAACAAGACGGCCTCCATGAGCCCGGATGCCGGCAATCCGGCTTGCCGCGCAGTCACCTACCGGGATTTGTACGCGGCTTACAGGGAGCAGGTGGAGGCGTTGGTCGATGGCGGGGTCGATATTATCTTGTTCGAGACGGTTTTCGACACGCTGAACGCCAAGGCCGGGTTGGAAGCGGCGGAGGCGGTCTTGGAAGAGAAGGGCGCGGATTTGCCGGTCATGCTTTCCCTGACCTTGGCAGGACGGGGCGGGCGGACGCTCTCCGGGCAGACTCTGAAGGCCTTCCTGGCTTCCGTGCAGCATGCGCATATCGTCAGTGTCGGATTGAACTGTTCTTTCGGGGCGGCCGACATGAAACCTTACATAGAGGAACTGGCAAAGGCGGCTCCTTATTACATCAGTGCTTATCCGAATGCCGGGTTGCCGAACAGCTTGGGCGGCTATGACGAGACGCCCGAAACCATGGCCGCGCACGTGAAGCCCTTCGTGGAAGAAGGGCTGGTGAATATCCTGGGCGGCTGTTGCGGCACGACACCGGCGCATATCGCGAAGCTCCGTCCCTTGCTTGCAGGGGCAAAGCCCCACGTGCCTGTCCCCAAGCCCGGCTGCCTGTGGCTGTCGGGGCTGGAGCTGTTGGAGGTGAAGCCGGAGAACAACTTCGTCAACGTGGGCGAACGCTGCAACGTCGCAGGCTCGCGCAAGTTCCTCCGCCTGATTAAGGAGAAGAGATACGAGGAGGCGTTGGGCATTGCCCGGAAACAGGTGGAGGACGGCGCGCAGGTGATCGACATCAACATGGACGACGGCCTGCTGGATGCGGAAAGGGAAATGACTGCCTTCTTGAACCTGATTGCCTCGGAGCCCGACATCGCCCGCGTGCCGGTAATGATCGATTCGTCGGAGTGGGCCGTCATCGAGAGCGGCCTGATGTGCGTGCAGGGGAAGAGCATCGTCAATTCGATCTCCTTGAAGGAAGGGGAAGAGAGTTTCTTGCGCCATGCCCGCCGCATCCGGCAATTGGGGGCGGCCGCCGTCGTGATGGCCTTCGACGAAAAGGGGCAGGCGGACACCTTCGAGCGGAAGATTGAGGTTTGTAGCCGGGCTTACCGGCTGCTCATGGGCATCGGATTCGCCCCGGACGACATCATCTTCGACCCCAACGTGCTGGCGATAGCGACGGGGATGGAAGAGCACGACCGCTATGCCTTGGACTTTATCCGGGCGGTCGGATGGATCAAGCAAAACCTGCCGGGCGCGAAGGTGAGCGGCGGCATCAGCAACCTGTCGTTCTCCTTCCGGGGGAACAACCGGGTGCGGGAGGCCCTGCATGCCGTGTTCCTCTACCACGCCATAGCCCAAGGCTTGGACATGGGCATCGTCAATCCTTCCGCGTCGGTGTCGTATGAAGACATCCCGCCGGAGTTCCGCAACCTGTTGGAAGATGTCATCCTGTACCGCAGGCCGGAGGCGGCGGAAGAGCTGATCGATTACGCCCGGCAACTGCAAGCGGCGGAGCAAGGCACGGCGCAGGACGGCGCGGGGCATCCCCGGCAGTCCTCGTGGAGGACGCTCCCCCTGGCGGAACGCTTGGAGTATGCCTTGGTGAAAGGGGTCGGGGAGCATCTGGAAGAGGACTTGCAGGAGGCGTTGCGGACGTATCCCCGGGCGGTTGACATCATCGACGGCCCCCTGATGGGCGGCATGAACAAGGCGGGCGACCTGTTCGGGGAGGGGAAGATGTTCCTTCCGCAGGTGGTCAAGACGGCGCGCACGATGAAGAAGGCCGTCGCCATCCTCCGGCCGGCCATCGAGGCGGAGAAGGGGGAGGCCTCTTCTTCCAAGGCGGGCAAGGTCGTTTTCGCCACGGTGAAGGGCGACGTGCATGACATCGGGAAGAACATCGTCTCCATCGTCCTGGCATGCAACAACTACGAGGTGGTCGATCTGGGCGTGATGGTGCCTGCCGAAGACATCCTCAAGGCGGTGCGGGAGGAGAAGCCGGACATCCTCTGCCTGTCGGGACTGATAACGCCTTCCTTGGAGGAGATGGTGCACGTGGTGGACGAGATGCAGAAGGCCGGGCTGCGCATCCCTATCCTGGTGGGCGGGGCGACTACCTCCAAGCTGCACACGGCCTGCAAGATCGCGCCGCATTACGAGGGGACGGTCGTCCATGTGGCGGACGCCTCGCAGAACGCGCCGGTGGCGGCCAAGCTGCTGAATCCCTCCACCCATGATGCCTACGTCGCGGACTTGCGGGAGGAATACCGGGCGTTGCGGGAGGCGATGGAAGGGCGGCAGGCGGGACCCCTCCCCTTGCAGGAGGCGAGGGAGAAGGCCCTCCGGCTGGATTGGGACGCATACCGTCCTCCCGTGCCGCGCCGTCCGGGCGTGCATGTCCTCCCCCCGGTCCCCGTGAAGGAGGTCGTCCCCTATATCAACTGGACTTTCTTCTTCCGGGCGTGGAAGCTGGCAGGGCGGTTCGACGGGATCTCCCAAGTCTGCGGCGGCAGCTCCTGCCGGGAGGCATGGCTGGCGGGCTTCCCGGAGAAAGACAGGGCGAAGGCCGCCGAGGCCGCGCGGCTGTACGTGGATGCCCTGCACCTGCTGTCACGGCTCGCCGAAAGGGAGGACGGGCACTGCAAGGCCGTCTATGGGCTTTTCCCGGCGACGCGCAGGGGCGACGACATCTGGATGCAGGGCCTCCGGATACCCGCGTTGCGCCAGCAAACGGAGCATGACGGCTGCTGCAAGTCCCTCGCCGACTACGTTATGCCTGACCATGACGGGAGGACGGACTATGCCGGGGCTTTTGCCGTGACCGCCGGGACTTGCTGCGAAAGGCTGAGGGAGGAATACGGGCGGGAGAACGACACGTACCGCGCGGTGTTGCTCCAGACATTGGCAGACCGGCTGGCGGAAGCGACGGCCGAATACCTCCACGAGAAAGTGCGGAAGGAATACTGGGGTTATGCCCCCGAAGAACGCTTGGAAGCGGCCGGTTTGTTCAAGGCGAAATACCGGGGCATCCGCCCGGCCGTCGGCTATCCTTCCCTGCCCGACCAGCTCTTGAACTTCGAACTGGACCGGCTGCTGGACTTCTCGCGGATAGGCATCCGGCTGACGGAAAACGGCGCGATGATGCCCTCCGCTTCCGTCAGCGGCTTTTACTTGGCCCATCCCCAAAGCGAATATTTCATGGTCGGGAAGATCGGCGCGGACCAGGTGCGCGATTATGCCGCGCGCCGCGGGTTGCCGGAAGAAACCATACGGAAAGTCCTCAGCAAGAACATCCTGTAACGCTGTCCCGCGCATGCGGGTCCCCCTCTTGCCACCAAGGCCTTCCCTCCCCTATCTGCAAAGGTTGTTTGTGCTATACTGTACAAG
>CAYRFT010000006.1:5098-16061 GCA_964423585.1 uncultured Parabacteroides sp.
GGTGCGCTCCCGTTGCCGCTTGAGCTTGTGGACGGCATCCTCCAGCGACTCGGTCGGCTCGATGATGTTGTAATCGCCCCAGAAATCCTCGTCGGCGAAGTCGGCGACCCGGTCCGACAGGGCATGGCCCGACTTGAAGGAAGCCTTGTAGGGGATGTTCCCGGTGGCGGGGCGGTTGTCGGTGGCGACCATCTCCGAGACGATGGCGTAGGTAGTCGAGAAAAGCCTGCGTTTCCAGTCGCATTTGAAGTGTATCTCGTTACGCACGTAGTTGAGGTAGGCATACCCCTCATGCTCGCGGTAGGTGACGAGGAAAGAGACCTCCAAGGGCTTGAAACGTAGGTCGTAAGGCTTCTTCCGGAGGATGGCCGCCGTGGCCTTTGCCGGGTCGCGCATGTCGAGGCTGAACTCGGCGCGGCTGATGGTCAGCTTTTCCTGGTCGATGTAGAGAAGCCCCTCGTGCAGGGCATACGGGAGGACCACCTGCGGGCGGAAACGGATGACGTAGTGCGGCCTTTCGTTCAGCCAGGCGGTCTCCTGCATCTCGAAGGCATAGCAGGCCAGGACGGAGGGGTCCGACAGGAGGTCGGGGTTCTTGGCGATGTCGATGAACACGGGGAGGGTGGGTCCTCCCAGCAGCTTGACCGCCAGCGTGTCGCCCCGTTTCGGGCTCAGCAGCTTCCGTCCTTTCAGCACCTGCACCCTGTCGCCCGCGATGCCCTTCCGGGCATAGGCCGTCTTATACACATCGACTACCGCCTCCGAGATGGAGATGTAATGCTTCCTCTTCCGGGCCGTCTCGCGGTAGAAGCCGGTCTGCAAGGTGGCTGCCTGGGCGTAGTTGCCGCCCACCCGCTGCAGGGCCTCCTCCACGATGAAACGCGCGTCGCCGCCCCGCACGATGAAGTCGTTGAGCTGGCGGGCGGTGGAGACGAGGTTGACTTTCAGCCCCGACTGGTCGAGCGTGTCGATGGGAATCCGCCTGTTCTGGTAGCCCACGTGGGTGAAGAGGAGCTGCCGGGCATGGAGGGAACGCCTGACCTTGATGGAAAAGGCCCCTTCGCTGTTGGTCACTGTCCCGATGCCCGTGCCCGGCACGATGACGTGCACGAACTCCAGCCGCTTGCGGGTATGCTGGTCGCGCACCAGCCCTTCGACGGTGATGTAACGCGCGCTGTCGGCGCTTGCCTGCGCCTCCGCCTGCCCGGCGGGGAGGGAAGCGAGGAGGAACGGCAGGGAATAAAGGAATAAGACGGCAGACTTCATGGTTCGTATCGTTTAGTGTGAAGCAAATGTACGAAAAGATAGGAAGAACGGATGCCTGCGGCGGGGAATATTTGCGGCGCGCCCCTGCCATGCCCCCGCCGTCCCGTCCTCCCGCCGTGCATATCCCGCGATTTTTATGTACTTTTGCACCGTTGCTTAACCTAAAGAAGTACGACTATGAATTTCGAGCTATCTTCCCCTTACAAGCCCACCGGCGACCAGCCGGAGGCGATAGCCGCCCTGACCGAGGGAGTGAAGGGCGGTGTCCCGTACCAGACGTTGCTGGGCGTGACGGGTTCCGGCAAGACGTTCACGATAGCCAACGTGATAGCGGCGGTGCGGAAGCCGACGCTTGTCCTCAGCCACAACAAGACGCTGGCGGCGCAGCTCTACGGCGAGTTCAAGGCCTTCTTCCCGAACAACGCGGTCGAGTACTTCGTCTCGTACTACGACTACTACCAGCCGGAGGCCTACATCCCCACTACCGACACCTACATCGAGAAGGACTTGGAGATCAACGACGAGATCGACAAGCTACGGCTGCGGGCGACGGCCTCCCTGCTGTCGGGGCGGCGGGACGTGATCGTGGTCTCTTCCGTCTCCTGCCTGTACGGCATGGCCGACCCGCGGGCCTTTGCCGAGAAGGTGACGCACCTCGACCGGGGCATGCGCATCAACCGGGACGAGCTGCTCCACCGCTTCGTGGACGCGCTCTACGTCAACAACAAGCTGGAGTTCAACAGCGGGTGTTTCCGGGTGAACGGCGACACGGTGGACATATTCCCCGCCATCGAGACCTTCGACGGCATGGCATACCGGATCGAGTTCTGGGGCGACGAGATTGACCGCATCTCCTCGTTCAACCCGCAGTCCGGGCAGGAAATCGACGAGCAGGACGAGCTGAACATCTATCCTACGAACCTCTTCGTGACGACGCAGGAGCGCATCGACCGGGCCATCGGGCAGATCCATGTGGACTTGGGAACGCAGGTGGAGTACCTGAAGGAGATGGGGAAGCCCTACGAGGCCAAACGCCTCTACGAGCGGGTGACGTATGACCTGGAGATGATCCGCGAGCTGGGGCACTGTTCGGGCATCGAGAACTATTCCCGTTACTTCGACGGGAGGGAAGCCGGCGAACGCCCCTTCTGCCTGCTGGACTATTTCCCGAAGGACTTCCTGCTGGTGGTGGACGAGAGCCACGTGACGGTCCCCCAGATCCGTGCCATGTACGGAGGGGACTATGCCCGCAAGAAGAACTTGGTGGACTACGGCTTCCGACTCCCTGCGGCGATGGACAACCGCCCCCTCACCTTCGACGAGTTCGAGTCCCTCACCCCCTGCGCCATTTACGTGAGCGCGACCCCCGCCGACTACGAGCTGGCGAAGAGCGAGGGTGTCGTGGTGGACCAGGTGATCCGCCCGACGGGGCTGCTGGACCCTGTCATCGAGGTGCGCCCGACGCTGAACCAGATCGACGACCTGATGGAAGAGATCGCCCGGCGGGCGGAAGCCGACGAGCGGATCTTGGTGACGACCCTCACGAAGCGGATGGCGGAAGAGCTGACCCTCTACATGACTCGCTTGGGTGTCCGTTGCAATTACATCCACAGCGACGTGGACACCCTCGAGCGGGTGCAGATCATGGACGACCTGCGGAAAGGCCTGTTCGACGTGCTTGTCGGCGTCAACCTGCTGCGCGAGGGGCTGGACCTGCCGGAGGTGTCCTTGGTGGCGATCCTGGATGCCGACAAGGAGGGCTTCCTGCGCTCGCACCGTTCGCTGACGCAGACCGCCGGACGGGCGGCGCGGAACGTGCACGGCAAGGTGATCTTCTATGCGGACAAGGTCACGGACAGCATGCGCCTGACCATGGAGGAGACGAACCGCCGCCGCGAGAAGCAGATGGCCTACAACGAGGAGCATGGCATCACGCCGAGGCAGGTGGTGAAGGGAGGCGTCTCCCTGGCGGCCGAGAAGCGGCAGCCGTCCGTCGAGCCGTATGCCTATGTGGAGCCGGAGGGAGCGGACGTGGCGGCAGACCCCGTGGTGCAGTACATGAACCGGAGCCAGTTGGAGAAGGCCATCGGGCAGACACGCCGGAGGATGACCGAGGCCGCCCGGAAGCTGGAGTTCATCGAGGCGGCGCAGTACCGCGACGAGCTGGCGAAGCTGGAGGCCCTGTTGGAAACGAAACACGACTGAACCCCATGAGGACGCTGCTCCCTTACCTGTGCGCCCTGCTGCTCTTCCCGCAGAAGACGGAGGCGCAGCCGCTTTCCTATACGAAGGAGGACTCGGCGTTCTGTGTCCGGGTGCTGGACAGCCTGCACCGCTTTCGGGCGGAGGATGCCGGGGAGCGGGTGCTGCGGGCGGCGCGGTTTCTCCTCGGCAGGCCATACAGGGCGGCAACCCTCGAAGGCGAGCCGGAGACCCTCACGGTGAACCTCCGCGAGCTGGACTGCACGACGCTGGTCGAGTCGGCGTTGGCATTGGCGCAGCCTGTCACGTCGTTCACCGGGTATGCCGAAGCCCTGCGCGGGCTGCGTTACCGGGACGGTGAAGTCCGTTACACCGGGCGGCTGCATTATATGGCCGACTGGCTCTACGAGAATGCAAGGCGCGGCGTGGTGGAGGATGTCACGCCGGAACTGCCGGGCAGCGAGCCCCTGACGCTGGCACTTTCGTTCATGTCGTCGCATCCCGCGTCGTACCCGGCCTTGGCGGGGCATCCCGGACGGGTGGTCCGCATGAAGGAAGTGGAATCGGCCGTCAACGCGCGCCCCGGCTATGCATTCCTCCCGAAAGGGCGGGTCAAGGGGGCGGAGCGGTTCATCCGCGACGGGGATATCATCGGCTTCGTGACGACGGCGGAGGGACTGGACGTGACGCACGTCGGCATCGCCTGCCGGGTGGAGGGGCGGCTTACCTTCATCCACGCCTCCTCGGCAGCCCGGATGGTCATCGTCAACCCGGACACGCTGGAGGCCTACCTCGGACGGCAGAAGTCCTGCCGGGGCATCTGGGTGATCCGTCCGACCAATTGACACCTTACCTACGGGTTTGCAGGCGGTGGGGCGGCTTTTTCATGACGGTTTGCACCCATTATCCGCAAATGGCTGACAATATAACAGCATAAAACGCTCCCGCCCCGAAAAAATATGCCCTCCCGTGCGGGGCAAATCCGTTTTTTGTTATACCTTTGCCTCTCAAATAAACAGTTATACAGCAATCGTTTTTAGCCGTGATTAAACAAGAGCACAAGGAAGATTTTGATTTCTCGTCGAGCCTGACAGAAGTATGGCGGGTATTGTCCGACGAAGAAAGGGAAATGTTGCGCAAGCATTCGTCCATCCAGTCTTTCAAGCGGAATGAACTGATTTATTGCGAAGGGGAAGAACCGAGGGAGATGATGTGCCTGCTCAAGGGGAAGGTGAAGATATTCAAGTCGGGCGTAGGGGGAAGAAGCCAGATTATCCGCATGATCAAGCCGATACAGTACTTCGGCTACCGTGCGAATTTCGCGCAGCAGAATTACCTCACCTCCGCCTCCGCCGTGGAGCCTTCCACCGTCTGCCTGATCCCGATGGCGATCGTCAAGGAGCTGATCTATGCCAACCCCGATCTGGCGATGTTCTTCATCCGGCAGTTGTCGGTCGATCTGGGCATCGCCGACGAGCGGACGGTCAACCTCACGCAGAAGCATATCCGGGGACGCCTCGCGGAGTCGCTCCTGTTCCTCAAGGACAATTACGGGCTGGAGGAAGACGGCGCGACCCTGAGCATCTACCTCGCACGAGAGGAGCTGGCCAACCTGTCGAACATGACGACTTCGAATGCCATCCGCACCCTCTCCACTTTCGTGGCGGAACACATCATCGCCATCGACGGGCGCAAGATCAAGCTTATTGACGAAGAGAGGCTGAAGCGGATCAGCCGGTTGGGCTGAGGCAAGTACAGGAAAGGCGCGGATTGCAGCAACCCGCGCCTTTCTTTTCCTGCGGCAGAGGAGGCCCTACTCTCCCTCCGTCTCCTCGTCCGTTTCTCCGTTCTCGTTGTAATGCGTCGGGTTCGCCCCGCCCACGTAGATGTCACTCAAATAATCTTTAAGATTCTCCCAGTTTGTATTATCGTCACCAGTCTTCACCCGGTGGCCATTCCCGTCCAGCTTGCCCTTTCCGTCAGGAAACTTCAGACTATCCGGCTTCTTGTATTTGTCATCCAAACCGCGCAGGTCAAGGTCACAGTAGAGGTTGAGGTTGCCGTTTTCGTCGAACAAGCCTGCGGGAGGTTCAGGTTTATTCTCTTCTTGGGAGTATTCCTCCAACCAATCGATGTATTTCTTCCAGTCATCCTCACTGTAGATGCCTGGCTTGTCATGCTGATCGACATCCTCGCTCCCCGTACTCCAATCAACGATGTGGGGATAAAGACCCCCGACTTTGCCCTGTTCCAGCACCAGCGTGAGGGAGATACATTCTCCGGCATCAAGTTTCTTCAGACCTGTCAGGGAAGCCAGTGTACCGTAATACCACTTGCTGTTGTACAAGAACTCTATCTCGCCCAATTCGTTATTTGCCATGTTCTTCTCGCCGAACGTACAGGGATAGATATAGAAACACCACCCTTTCTTCAAAGTACCTTCCACACCGTAGTCTTCCTCTTTCTCCACTTTGTAGCCGGACGTGTCCAGCGGCAGGACGTGCGGTGCCGTCGCAGGGTTCGAAACGTCATTGCCTCCCTCAGCGAAGGCGGGTACACCCGTAGTCCAGTACGCCTTGTTCGGCATATTCGGCATGGAAAACTTGACTTCTTCGGTTTCCGAAAGCTCTTTCAATGCCCCGTCACCTTGCAACCATCGTATATTCTCCACGATGATCTTGGCCACAAGGTGCTTGAAGTCCAGCGTGACGCGAGTGCTTCCGTTATCCTCCATGGTCAAGGGACCTTTCACGCTACCGATGAAATATTCGAGGTTGGAGAGGCGTTTGCCGTTCCCATACGATTTTTCCATCCCGAGATTAACCGTGCCGTAGCGGTTGCCCGCCTCCAACGTGACCAACGAATCGCCCGTGCCTTGCTTTTCCCCATCCGTGGGCATAGTCCATGCATGGAATACATGCGGTGTCTCCCCATCCCAATACCAGCGATAATTTTCATCAGGGTCATCCGCTCTATCTTTTACCGGATCCAGTCCGCCTGCGTTTGCCTTGAATGTCTGGTCGGCATCCGCGTCCTTGTATTGCGAATCCCCACTCGTGAAACTTCCGTTGCGGGTATGGTGGATGTGAACCGTCCCGTAGTCGGGATTGTCGGTCATCATGTCGTATTCAGGCTCTTCTGAATTAACAGCACGTGTCACAGAACCGGAAAACGCTATCTCATGGATCCCGTCCTGCAGGAAGTCCCCGCTGAAGTCGTCATCGACGGTGCAGGCCGCCAGCCCTGCCAGGACGCACAGATATAGTATCGCTTTTTTCATATTCTTATCATTATGGGTGTGTCACTCTCTCATTGCGGTTCGCTGCCCACCCTGCCGACAAACTCCAATCCTACGTTCTCCGTCGCCGAGTTGCTTGCCTCAAGCCCGGTGGCCGGAATGTCGCTCAGCCCCGCGAAGTTGCCCGTGTCGTTATTCTCCACAGCGGTCTGCAGAACCGCCTTGCTTACGGTGGTCAGGGCCTTGCAACCGGTAATTGTCGTTGAGCCGCCACCCGTGATGTACCCGAATCCGCCACCCGTGGCGTAGTTTATCATATTATTGTATTCCGTTATCGCCTCCGTTTCCGTTCCACCGGTGACGCTACCCGTCACGGTGACCTCGCTACAGGTCGCCGAGTTGATACGCGCGGCGATGCCCCCGGTGTAGGCATGGGCGTAAGTAGTATTGTTGACCGGCCGGGCCGTCCCTCCGGTCACGGCGATGCCCGCGATGCAGTTTTCAAGGGTGCCGCGCCCCGATGTCTCGTTTACCAGCTCCCCGATCAGCCCTCCTGCGTAGGCCTGTAGTACGTGCAGCCCCGAGCAGTCAACCTCTACATCAAGCGTGACATTCCGCACCGTACTGGTCGCACGCCCGACTAAGCCGCCCGCATAGACGGTGCTTTCTCCCTTGAGGGGAACCGTAAGCGTACATTTCCCGGTAGAGGTGACCTCGTCGATGAGGGCTCCTGACTGTCCTACCAGTGTACCGATATAGCAGTCCTGCACCTCGTCCAGTTCCCCCTCATCCGTCGTCACCGTGAGCTTCACTTCGTCACGCAACTCGACCTTCCCGATTGCCGTGCCGATGTCTGTGGCGGATGTTTCCTGATTACCGACGAGGCATCCGATGCGGTACGTCCTGTTCTGGGTGTTCCCGCTAAGGGTGTTGTCAAGATGGACGGTCATAACGATCTTCTCCAAGAGGAGGTTGTCGAGATACCCGTTCACGGCGCATGCCAGCAGGCCGAAATCGGTCATTACGTTCAGCGACTCGCTGCCACGTATGTGGAGACTCTCCATCTTCTTGATGTCCTCCACCGTGATGTCGCACGTCGAATTGCGGATGGCAAGGTTGTAGATCTCACCCTCTATCTTGTCAAATACCGGGTAGGCCACGTTCAGGAAGGAGTGATAATTGCCGTCGAAGATACCGCCGAGTACAGGGAGCTTCCATTCGGGATGCGGCTGCCCATCGTATGCTCCCGTCCCCTCGATATAGTCCATCGGGTTGAAATTCTTAAAGTCCACGTCGCGCATCAGCGTGGGGTGGAGTTCGCCTTCCGATTTCAGCACGACATTTCCCTTGTCATCCCGAACGTCCATGCCATGCACTATCCCGTCCAGCAGGACGGGTATATCGACATTGCCAAGATCCGTTTCGGGGTTTACGGGAAATTCGGTCTCCGGCTGCGGAACAATACCGAGCTGCTTCTCGATAGAGAGTTCGTAGTGGGTGCCGACTTCCAGACTGTCCAGCGACGTGATGCCCGTAAACGACAGGTAGGGGTGGTTGAAGCGGTACGCCAATTCGCAGTCCCCGTATGCGTATTTAAACGAGCCATCTTCCTTCTTCTCCTGCGCAAGGTAGAAATCGACCGAGCCGTCACCGTTGCGTTGCCGTGAGATGTAGTAGTGTCCTTCTTCCCCTCCCGATGTCCGGCACTCCTCCGAGTTTGTGAACTCGAATGCCAGTCCGCCGACAGAGGTATAGCCCAATTTGCAGGCATTCGGTATCTCCGTACCCGTCTTGCCGTAGAGCCAGTAGCCTTCGCTGTGGTCTGTCTTCACATCCGTCAATGTCAGGTGCGTGCAAAGATGCCGGAAGTTCAAGGATACGGAATGCCCGTATTCCAGGTTTGACTCGGCATGGAGCGGGTCTTCGCCCTCCTGGATGTCGCCGAGTACGAAGTTGACCGACTGACCTTCGCTGATGCGTCCATTGGCTCCCGCGAGGTAGTAGGCTTTGAAAGTCCCCGATTCCGACCCTACAGGCCACACAATCAAGTCGCCATCGGTATCCGGAATCCAGTCACCGTCTCCGTTATCATCCACGTATTTGTAGCATCCATACTGTTTTTCATCCGTTCCATCGATCCCGCTTCCCGTGAATTGCGCCTGTATCTGTATCTTGTCGCCGTCTTTCCACTCCTTCAGCTTGGGAGCGGCGCGTGTCACGGAGTAAAGCGGTTCGCAGTCTATCTCGAAGCGGACGGGCGTTGCCTCCGTGGCCGCCGTCCCGCCCCCGTAATCTCCCATGAGCCGGTCGTCGGTGCAAGCCGCCGCATACAGCACGGCCGCCATCGCCATCATCCTGCCGACAAACCCGGCGATTCCTTTCATGCCTTGTCTTTCCATATCTTTCATTCCGGCTGTTCTATGATCATATCGTTTCTGTTATTATCATCAATAGCACCGCTCTCGTATTTCCCGACAAGGTTCTGGTGCGTGCCGTCGCTCGTGCCGATCATGATGCCGCTGAAGGTACAGCCCGTGACGGTTCCTCCTGCCATCGTGCCGACGGCGGCTCCGACTTCCCCGTTTCCTTCCAGCCAGCCGTTCACGACGGAACACTGCTCGATCCGGGCGTTATTCTCCATCTTGTCCGCCAGCAGGCCGACGGGGTCAGTGCTTTCTTGGGGCTGGATGACGCGGATGCCTTCCACGATGAGGCTTTTCAAGGTGCTGCGGAGCGTACCGCAGAAGCCGCCCGTCATCCGGATGTTGGATATCGTGTGTCCCCGCCCGTCGAACGGGATGACGAGGTTCGTGAGGCTCCCGCTATTCATCTCTACCGAGCTGAAATCGAGGTCAGCCGTAAGGAAAATCGTGAATACACCGTCCGCATCGGTGCCGTATTTCTGTAGTTCCTCCGATCCGCTTACGATATTGCGGATCTCTTCGCCCGTATAGTCCCTGTCTTCACCGAAAAGGCTGTTGCAGGTGTTCACGAAACTTTGGTAATCCCCCGTGCTGCTGATGCCTGCCGTCAGGGTCTCGTCGAGATTCTCTTCCTTCCATTCTTCCACATCGTAAGGGAACACGCCAATGTCCAGCCCCACCTTGCGGATGACGGCGGTATAGATGAACCCGCCCCTCACGCCGTGGGTCACGGTCCCGTCGGCCAGCGTCCCTTGGAACACCTCGTAGTTGTTTACAGGTATCTTGACTTCACCGCTCTCTCCCGGATTGAGTACGATGGCATCTACCGTGACACCCCCGGCCTCAATGTTCCCGGTATCTCTCCACATTATGGGAATGCAGGGGACGATGACATCCCACACCATATCGTCGCCGTCTGTCGTCTTGTAGGTCGGCAGCCGCCGTTCTTCCGCCGACACGGCGTTGTCGTCATAGTTCAGCTTCACCGCAGTGAAAGGGGAATCTTCAAATGTCCTACCTTTCCAGTCAATGCGCACAGCCGACACTTTCCGCTTGAGTTGCAGGAAGATTTTCCCCTTTTCTTTGTCGAAATCCTCGAATCCCGGACCAAGCTTGACGCGCACTACGGCAAAGGTATGGTAAAAGTGGTTTGCTACCCCGCCGCCACTTACCAAGTCCGTTCCCTCGCCCGCATAGTTGGTGGTCAGGAAGTCGATGACCTTCTCGTGCCCCGGCATGGAATCGGCATAGACGCTGACACCAGCCTCCGTCTCGATGCCCGGCTTGTAGGGATAATAGCCGAAATAACCACCCAACTGACCCAGATCCCTGACAAACTCATCGGAGTTGAACGTCGCCCCGTCGTAACCCAACTTGAGGTTGGAGAAGCCCTCCGTCCCGTCCTTCCCATCACGTGTGTCGCCGCCGTCAGAGAAGAAACCAATCGTGTCGCCCGTGTCGAAAGTCGTTCCCTGTTTCGTATGCAGGGAGTCCGCAAGCGTAGTGTTTGCCCCTGCCGCCGCACGCAGGCCTTCTATGCTGCCGGGCATGAGGGAGACACGAGTCCTCGTGCCGCCGCTGCCGGAGGAGGTCAGGTCCGCCGTGTCCTCGCAGGCCCAGCAAAAGCCCAATGCCACCGCGAGAAATCCGATAATCTTGCCATTTTTCGTCTTCATGTTTCCACTGTTTTATGTTCAGGCAGGCCCTGTCTGTTCTTTTTGTCGATAATCCCGGGACGGGCGGCAGGACCTGTTCCGTCCGCCCCGGGCCTCTGATTTAGCAAAGACACCCTTTGCGCCTCGGCAAAGACACCCTTTGCGCCTCGGCAAAGACA
>CAYRFT010000007.1:0-14658 GCA_964423585.1 uncultured Parabacteroides sp.
CAGACCGTCCCACTGTGGGAAAGTTAATTCCTGTTTAGGAACAGACCGTCCCACTATGGGAAAGTTAATTTCCGTTTGGAAACAGACCGTCCCCCGTGGGGATGGTCCTTTTCCGGGAAGAAAACAGTTTTCCCTGCCTCCGGCCTTGCCTTTCCGCCCCCGCCGATACCCGTGTTTTGCCATTTGGAGGCCCGCCCATGCCGAAACCGGACCGGATGCCGGGCAGGACGGCGGCGGGATTTTTCGGCCCATCCTTTCCTAATCCCAATTTAATAATTACTTTTGCAACCATAAACGAATATAAATCCAATAAATAAAATGAGTTTACGAATTATTGTATTAGCCAAACAGGTCCCCGACACGCGGAATGTCGGAAAGGATGCCATGAAAGAAGACGGGACTGTCAACCGTGCCGCGCTTCCCGCCATATTCAATCCGGAAGACCTGAACGCTTTGGAGCAAGCATTGCGCCTGAAAGATACGCATCCCGGCTCGACCGTCACCTTGCTGACCATGGGCCCGGGCCGCGCGGCGGAAATCATCAGAGAAGGCTTATACCGCGGCGCGGATGGCGGCTGCCTGCTTACCGACAGGGCCTTTGCGGGAGCTGACACGCTGGCGACATCGTATGCGCTGGCCACCGCCGTCAAGAAGATACGGGACTATGACATCATCATCGGGGGCAGGCAGGCCATCGACGGCGATACCGCCCAGGTGGGACCGCAAGTGGCGGAGAAGCTGGGGCTGGCGCAGATCACGTATGCCGAGGAAATCCTGGAAGCGGACGAGGAAAACCGGCGCATAACGGTGAAACGCCACATCGACGGCGGCGTGGAAACGGTCGAAGGCCCGCTGCCCATTGTCATCACGGTAAACGGCTCGGCCGCCCCGTGCCGCCCGCGCAACGCCAAACTGGTGCAAAAGTACAAACGGGCGTCGGGCAAACAGGAAAAAGCCGCGGCAGGCCTCCCGGAAGGGGCATCCTCCCTCAAATACGCGGAATTGTACGAGACCCGCCCCTACTTGAACATCCCGGAATGGAGCGTTGCCGACGTGGACGGCGACGTGGCCCAGTGCGGTTTGTCAGGTTCTCCCACCAAGGTCAAGTCTATCCGGAACATCGTTTTCCAGGCGAAGGAAAGCAGGACGCTGACCGGTTCGGACAAGGACATTGAAGATTTGATTGTCGAACTATTGGCCAATCACACGATTGGATAAAAACACACCTATGAACAACGTATTCGTATATTGCGAGCTTGAAGGCACGACCGTCGCCGACGTAAGCCTCGAGCTGCTGACAAAAGGCAGAAAATTAGCCAACCGGTTGGGCTGCCGTCTGGAAGCCGTCATCGCCGGCGCAGACCTGGACGGCATCGAAAAACAAGTGCTCCCGTATGGCGTTGACAAAGCGCATGTCTTCGACGCGCCGGGACTTTCCCCCTACACCTCCTTGCCCCACGCATCCGTCCTGATCAACCTGCTGAAAGAAGAAAAGCCGCAGATCTGCCTGATGGGCGCCACCGTGATCGGGCGCGATTTGGGTCCCCGCGTCTCTTCGGCATTGGGCAGCGGCCTGACAGCCGACTGCACTTCCCTGGAAATCGGTTCGCACGAAGACAAGAAGGAGGGGAAGGTTTACGAGAACCTGCTGTATCAGATTCGCCCGGCTTTCGGCGGCAATATCGTCGCCACCATCATCAACCCGGAGCACCGCCCGCAAATGGCTACCGTGCGCGAAGGCGTGATGAAGAAAGAGGTATTGGACCCGGATTACCGGGGCGAGGTGGTCCGTCATGACGTGGCGAAATATGTCGCGGAGACAGACTTCGTCGTCAAAGTCATCGACCGCCATATCGAAAAAGCCAAACACAACCTGAAAGGCGCGCCTATCGTCATTGCCGGCGGTTACGGCATGGGTTCGAAAGAAGGGTTCGACATGCTGTTCGAGTTGGCCAAAGAGCTTCATGCGGAAGTGGGGGCCAGCCGTGCGGCTGTCGATGCGGGATTCTGCGAGCACGACCGCCAGATCGGACAGACCGGCGTGACGGTCCGCCCCAAATTGTACATCGCGTGCGGCATCTCCGGACAAATCCAGCACATCGCCGGCATGCAGGACGCGGGCATCATCATTTCCGTCAACAGTGACGAAAACGCTCCCATCAACACGATTGCCGACTATGTAATCAACGGCACCGTTGAAGAAGTGATTCCGAAAATGATCAAGTATTACAAAAAGAACAGTAAATAAGATATGGCCAACTTTTATTTAGACAATCCCAGCCTGAAGCACCACCTGCACCATCCGCTGATGGAGCGCATCGTGGAGCTGAAAGAACGCGGCTTCGCCGACAAAGACAAATACGATTATGCGCCTCAAGACTTTGAGGATGCCATGGACAGTTACGAAAAAGTATTGGAAATCGTAGGTGAAATCTGCGGAGATGTCATCGCCCCCAATGCCGAAAACGTGGACCGGGAAGGGCCTACGGCGGCAAACGGGCGCGTGACTTATGCCAAAGGGACGCAAGAGAATTTGGATGCCGTGCGCAAGGCCGGCTTGATGGGCATCGCCATGCCCCGCCGTTACGGAGGCCTCAACTTCCCGATCGTGCCTTATATTATGGCCGCCGACATGGTTTCCCGGGCAGATGCCGGTTTTGAAAACCTCTGGGGCTTGCAAGACTGCGCCGAAACATTGTACGAGTTCGGGAGCGAAGACCAGCGGCAGCGTTACATACCCCGAGTATGTGGCGGCGAAACGATGTCAATGGACCTGACGGAACCGGACGCAGGATCCGACTTGCAGTCGGTCATGTTAAAAGCCACCTTCAGCGAAGCGGATGGTTGCTGGTACCTGAACGGCGTGAAACGTTTCATCACCAACGGAGATGCGGACATCCATCTGGTATTGGCACGTTCGGAAGAAGGGACGCGCGACGGCCGCGGCCTGTCCATGTTCATTTACGACAAGCGCAACGGGGGTGTCAATGTACGCCGTATCGAAAACAAGATGGGCATCAAAGGCTCTCCCACCTGCGAATTGGTGTTCAAGAATGCCAAAGCCGAACTTTGCGGGGATCGCAAGCTGGGCCTTATCAAGTACGTAATGGCCTTGATGAACGGTGCCCGCCTGGGCATCATGGCGCAAGCCGTCGGGCTGAGCGAAGCCGCATACCGCGAAGGCCAAGCCTATGCGCTCGACCGCAAACAATTCGGGAAGGCCATCATCCAGTTCCCCGCCGTCTATGAAATGCTCGCGCTGATGCGCGCCAAGGCCGACGCTTCACGGGCCATGCTTTATGAAACGGCCCGCTTCGTGGATGTGTACAAGGCCCTCGACGATATTTCCAAAGAACGGAAGCTGACGCCAGAAGAACGCCAGGAGCTGAAGAAATACGGCAAGCTGGCCGATGCCTTCACCCCGATGGGAAAAGGAATGACAACCGAGTTCGCCAACCAGAACGCCTATGATGCCATCCAGATTCACGGAGGCTCCGGATTCATGAAAGATTACACATGCGAACGACTGTACCGGGATGCCCGCATCACCAACATCTACGAAGGGACAACCCAGTTGCAGGTCGTAGCCGCTATCCGCCACGTCACGACAGGGACGTATCTCAACCAATTGCGCGAATACGACAAGATTGAATACAAGGATGACTTGAAACCGTTGCAAGCCCGCTTGCAGGCCATGACTTCCGTGTATGCCGGGCTGGCCGGAGCCGTGGCGGGAACGAAAGACGCGGAATACATCGACTTCCAGGCACGCCGACTGGTCGAGGCGGCCGCCCATTGCATACTCGGCTACCTGTTGCTCCAGGATGCGGACAAGGACGAAAGCTACCGCCGTTCCGCCGAAGTGTATATCCGCTACGGGGAAGCCGAAATAGGGAAAATTTATACGTTCATAAACAAATTTAATCGCGAAGAATTGGTTTATTATAAACATTAACGCGACATTTGCACCCGGAAAACGAATTAACTGTTTAAAATATATCTATCATGTTACTAAGCAAAAAATTGTCAGAAGCATTCAACGCGCAGGTGAATGCAGAAATGTGGTCCTCCAACCTGTATTTGTCGATGGCCGTCTATTTCAAGAAAGAAGGACTGGACGGGTTCGCCCACTGGATGGAAAAACAAGCCGACGAAGAGCTGGATCATGCCCGCCAGATGATTGATTACAGCATCGACCGCGGCGGCGACATAACCATCGGGCAGGTAAACGTCGTGCCGACGGGCTGGGGCTCTCCGATTGAAGTCTTCGAGCACGTTTACAAGCACGAAAAACACGTATCCGAGCTCATCGACAAGATGGTTGACATCGCGGAAGAAGACAAAGACCATGCTTCGAGAGACTTCCTGTTCGGCTTCGTCCGCGAGCAGGTGGAAGAAGAATCGACGGCCAAAGGCATCCTGGACGACCTGAAGAACTATGGCGACCACCACTACGGTTTCATCGACCGCAAGTTGGGCAAACGCGACTGATGCCGGGCGGATTCATTTAGCCCCTATACGGGAGGAGGCCTTCCCCACGCGGGAATGCGCTTCCTCCCTTTTTTGCGCGCGTCCCGGCGGCTCTCTCATCCTCGATTGAAAAAATCCGTCCCGGCGGCGGATCACAAGTGTTCCGACACCGAAAATCCTTTTGCAAGGAAAAATCACATATACGCCACAACCGACGGATTTTATGGTTGCGTATTTCCCCTTTATTTTTATCTTTGCATAAATTTTAAACTACAATATCATGACACGTAAAGTATTAATCTGCGCCCTTGCAACTGCAGGGCTGGCCGCATCCGCGCAGCAACCGGAATGGCAAAACCCGGACATAAACGCCATCAACCGGGCACCGATGCACACGAGCTATTTCGCTTACGAATCCGAGCAAGCGGCCTTGGACGGCTGCCGTCTGGCATCAAACAACTACCTGACGCTGAACGGCACATGGAAATTCAACTGGGTGCGGGATGCAGACCAGCGTCCCCTCGATTTCTACAAAGTAGATTTCAACGACAAAGGCTGGGATGAGATGCAGATTCCCGGCGTATGGGAACTCAACGGCTACGGGGACCCGATCTATGTCAACATAGGCTACCCGTGGCGAAGCCAGTACAAGAACAATCCTCCGTATGTGCCGATCGCCAACAACCACGTAGGCTCATACCGCAGGGAGATAGAAATTCCCGCCGACTGGAAAGGAAACCAAATCATGGCACACTTCGGCTCCGTCACATCCAACATGTACTTGTGGGTTAACGGCAAATTCGTCGGATACAGCGAAGACAGCAAGTTGGAAGCCGAATTCGATTTGACGCGATACCTCCATCCGGGTAAAAACATCATCGCTTTCCAGGTATTCCGCTGGTGTGACGGCACCTATCTGGAAGACCAGGACTTTTTCCGCTTCTCGGGCGTGGGACGCGACTGTTACCTGTACGCGCGCACAGCCAATCACATTGAAGATATCCGTGTCACTCCCGATTTGGATGCCCAATATAAAGACGGCACGCTTCAAATCGATATTTGGATGAAAGGGAAAGGTACGGTTGATTTGAAACTGCTTGACCAAGAGGGGAAAGAAGTGGCGACAGCCCAGACGAACGGCTCCGGCAAGCAGACGGCAAGCATGAATGTGGCCAATCCGGCAAAATGGACGGCCGAGACGCCCAATCTATATACGCTGGTTGCCAACCTGCAAGAGAACGGAAAGATCATCGAATCGATTCCCGTCAAGACAGGTTTCCGCAAAATCGAATTGAAGAACAGCCAAATATTGGTCAACGGGCAGGCAGTCTTGTTCAAAGGTGCCGACCGCCACGAGATGGATCCGGATGGCGGATATGTCGTTTCCGTGGAACGGATGCTCCAGGACATCAAACGGATGAAAGAATTAAACATCAACGCAGTGAGGACCTGCCACTATCCGGACAACAACCTGTGGTACGACCTGTGCGACAAATACGGCATCTATGTGGTGGCCGAAGCCAATATCGAATCCCACGGCATGGGTTATGGCGACGAAACGTTGGCAAAGAACCCGTTGTTCGCCAAGGCCCATCTCGAACGCAACCAGCGCAACGTGCAACGCGGATACAACCATCCGTCCATTATCTTCTGGTCGCTGGGCAACGAAGCGGGTTTCGGTCCGAACTTCGAAGCATGTTATACTTGGATCAAGGCTGAAGACAAGACACGCGCCGTCCAATATGAGCAAGCCGGAACCAATGAATACACGGATATTTTCTGCCCGATGTATTATTCATACGAAAGCTGCAAAGAATACGGTGAAGGGAATGCAGACAAACCGCTCATCCAATGTGAATACGCGCATGCCATGGGTAACTCTGAAGGAGGTTTCAAAGAATATTGGGATTTGGTTCGCCAGTATCCGAAATACCAGGGAGGTTTTATTTGGGACTTTGTTGACCAGTCAGCCAGGTGGTACACAAAAGACGGCAAAGAATTCTATGGATATGGCGGGGACTTTAACCGTTATGACGCTTCCGACAATAATTTCCAAGACAATGGATTGATCAGTCCGGACCGCGTTCCGAACCCGCATGCGCACGAAGTCGGTTACATCTATCAAAACATTTGGATAAAACCGGTTGACCTTCAAAAAGGGGAAATCAGCATCTACAATGAAAACTTCTTCAGAGACCTGAGCAATTTCTATGCGGAATGGCAACTGATGGCCGACGGGGAAGTATTGCAATCAGGTATTATCAACGACCTGAAAGCAGGTCCGCAGCAGACTGTCAGTCAAAAGTTGGATTATACATTGGATAATATCTGTCCGTGCAAGGAAATATTATTAAATGTGACGTTCAAATTGAAGAATACGGAAACTTTGCTCCCGGCAGGCTTTGCCGTAGCACAACAACAATTATCCGTTCGTGAATACAAGGCACCTGAAAATCTGCTGGCGGAAAAGAAGATTGCGCACGACTATACGTCAGTTCCAACCGTGGAAGACAATGACGCATACTATCTGATCGTCAAAGGAGACAACTTCCGTATGGATTTTGACCGTCGCAGCGGTTATTTGAGCCTGTATGATGTAAACGGCCTTTCCATCTTGAATGAAGGTGCCCAACTGGAACCTAATTTCTGGCGTGCCCCGACAGATAATGATATAGGAGCCGGCTTGCAGAAGAAATATTCGGCATGGAAAAATCCGGAAATCAAACTGACAAGTCTGGAACATTCAACCGAAAGCGGGTTGGTAGTCGTCACTGCAAAATATGACATGCCTGCCGTTTCAGCCAAACTGACACTTACCTACCGGATCAATAAGGAAGGAGCCATCGAAGTGACCCAAAGCATGGCAGCCGATAAAAATGCGAAAGTTTCAAATCTGTTCCGTTTCGGCATGCGCGCAAAATTGAACAAGAATTTGACGAATATCCAATATTATGGACGCGGACCTATTGAGAACTATTCCGATAGAAACAATTCAACGAACATTGGCAAATATGCGCAAACCGTAGATGGACAGTTCTATCCATACATCCGTCCGCAGGAAACAGGAACAAAGACGGATATCCGCTGGTGGAATCAAACGAACAAAGGCGGCAATGGCATTCAGTTGGTTGGTAAAACCCCGTTCTCTGCAAGTGCTTTGCATTACACCATGGAATCACTTGATGACGGTCTGGAAAAAGGACAGCGTCACTCTGAACTGATCCCGCAAACAGACTATGTCAACTTCTGCATTGATAAAGTACAGATGGGCTTAGGTTGCATCAATAGCTGGGGAGCTTTGCCTCTTGACAAATACATGGTTCCATATCAGGATTATGAATTTACATTTGTAATCAAACCCATTCAAAATGCGTTATAGCAATTAAAGAAATAATCATTTTGTTATTTTACGTTAAATCGGGAATAAAAGTTTTTCTTTTATAAGGAACATATTACTTTTATTCCCGATTCGTTATAGCAGACAAATTAAAAGGAATCATGCTGCTTGCTTTCATTGAAAATATAAATTCTGAAAGTAAAACAAGAGAGTAAATTTTAAAAATGCCATATTTTAACACAAACGGGAAAATGAGCCGGAGAAACCGTTCAAATTTTGAAAAGAAGAAAAACTTTTTTACAAGAAAATCATTCATATTATTAGTCGGCATTGTCGTTGGTGCAGGATTAATGATAGGAACATACAAGGCATCTGTTTACTTTTCCTCAGATGATTCATGTATGATGTGCCATGTACATCCACATGTATATGACAGTTGGAAATTGTCCAAGCACGTAAACAATGGAAGTGGTGTGACGACCCATTGCGTGGCCTGTCACCTTCCTCCCCAGTCGAATATAAGGGATCATTACACGGCTAAAGCAAAACTCGGATTAAAAGATGTATGGTCATATTTAACTAAAGACAGTGCTGACTTCAATTGGAATTTGACATCCGAATTGGAACATGCCATAAAATACATCCCAAACGAGTCTTGTAAAGATTGTCACCAGAATTTATTTCCGGAAGGTATAACCAATGACGGTATCACCGCCCATCTGTACTACGAGGAAAATGAGAAGAAATTAGATTTACAGTGCATCAGTTGTCACTTGGATGCCGGTCATTATAATCCCAATTACACGCACGGCAAGATGACAGGTATTCCAACCCAAAGTACGGCAAGTGCCATCGATACCAGTCTATTCTATAAAGAAGCGACTCCAATCACAGCATTTGAGAATTTCACAGAGAAAATTCCGGGAACCATAGTTTCTTTCAAAATGATAGCCATACCTGGAGGCACATTCAAGATGGGAAGTACACAGCAAGAAGCTTTCCATAAAGAGGATGAATCTCCGGTACGCGAGGTAACATTGGATAAATTCTTCATGGCAGAATTTGAAGTAACGTGGGATCAATATTGGGCATTCTTTGCCAATACAATGAGCGAAGGACGTACTCCTCCTGAAGAAGTATATGCAAACAACAGCAATCCAGATGTGGATGCCATCTCAGGCCCTACTCCTCCATTTGGATTCCCGGACCAAGGCTGGGGAAACGGTGACAGGCCTGCAATTACAATGACTCATTATGCAGCGGAAACATTCTGTCAATGGTTGTCTAAGAAGACAGGAAAGAAATACCGCCTGCCGACAGAGGCGGAATGGGAATATGCGGCCAGAGGAGGCAAGGAAACGCCTTACTTCTTTGAAGGAAATCCAAAAGACTTTTCTGACCAAGGATTCTGGAGAAAGTTCTTTGAGGCAGACACCGACAGCATCAGTTCATACGTCATCTATGCCAAGAATAGCGAAAACAAGACTCAAGAACCTTCAAGTGTCAAAGCCAATCCTTTCGGCTTAAAGAATATGCTGGGCAACGTCATGGAATATTGTGCCGATAAATACAGTCCGGATGCCTACAAACAAGGAGGCGAAAAGGTTTCAAATCCGATCTGCACAGAGGGTGAAGAATGGGTAGTCAGAGGAGGAAATTACACATCTGATGCCGCGGATGTTCGTTGTGCGGCTCGTTCTTGCACACAACATGATGCCTGGCTAAAAACCGACCCACAGCAACCCAAGAGCATCTGGTGGTATTCTGATATTAAAGGCATCGGATTTCGGGTAGCATGCGAATACGACAAATAAGGAATAAAAACAATTAAATATAATAACTGATTTAACAAACAATAGTATGAAGAAGGAAAATGGAATTAGCAGAAGGTCATTCCTGAAAAGTTCAGCCATGGCCGGCGCATTAAGTGCGATGGGAGGCGGCAGTGCTGCTACTTTATTGACCTCTTGTGGGAATGGAAATGCTACGGCCGACGCGCCCAAGGCATTAAAAGAACCGGGAACTTATTATATTCCTGAATTGCCGGATTTGGCAACTGACGGCAAAGAACTAAAAGCCGGTGTAATTGGTTGCGGCGGCCGTGGTTCCGGAGCTGCTTTTGATTTCTTGGCTGCGGCAAATGGCGTTACTATTATAGCATTAGCTGACACATTCAAAGAAAGGGTTGATGATCTGGCTGACAAGTTAAAGAAAGAAAAGGACATCGATATTCCTGCAGACAAGCGATTCGTAGGCTTGGACGCATATAAGCAATTGATCGATTGCGATGTCGATGTTGTCATTGTCGCGACTCCTCCTGTATTCCGTCCGGTTCATTTCCAATATGCGGTTGAAAAGGGCAAACATTGTTTCTTGGAAAAACCGATTTGCGTTGACCCTGTCGGTTATCGGACAATCATGGTTGCAGCCAAGCAAGCTCAAGCAAAAAATTTGTGCGTGGTTACAGGTACCCAACGTCATCACCAGCGTTCCTACGTTGAATCATACAAAAAGATCATGGAAGGTGCCATTGGCGAAATTACGGGAGGTATCGTATATTGGAACCAAAGCATGTTATGGTATCGTGAACGTCAGCAAGGCTGGAGCGATTGCGAATGGATGATCAAGGACTGGGTCAATTGGAAATGGTTATCCGGTGACCACATCGTAGAACAACATGTCCACAACATTGATGTATTCACTTGGTTCAGTGGCTTGAAACCCGTGAAAGCTGTTGGTTTCGGTTCCCGCCAGCGCCGTTTGACGGGAGATCAATATGACAATTTCAGTATAGATTTCACGATGGAGAATGGCATTCACCTGCACAGCATGTGCCGCCAAATAGATGGTTGCGCCAACAATGTAAGCGAATTTATCCAGGGGGCTAAGGGTTCTTGGGACAGTTCGACCATGGAGATCAAGGACCTGGCAGGCAATTTGGTATGGAAATACGATAGCGAAGCCGAAAAGAATACCTATAAGCAAACCAATCCATACGTATTGGAACATGTAAACTGGATTAATTGCATCCGTGGCAATAAACCGATCGAACAAGCTTCTGAAACAGCAGTGGCTAACATGGCTGCCATTATGGGACGTGAATCTGCTTATTCAGGCGCAGAAACAACATGGGATGCCATGATCACTTCTGATTTGGACTACACTCCAAAAGACTTGAACTTGGGCAAGATGGATATGAGTGGATTCGTTGTTCCCGTCCCCGGCAAACCGGTTGACAAAAAATAAAGCGTATGACAGTAAATAGGAGAAACTTCCTGAAAGCAACTCTTTCAGGTGCTGCAATGGCTGTAGGAGGTACCGTCATTGCTTCTTGTGCAGGCAAACCGGCAGAAACGGCAGAATCCGCCGCTTGCACGAAGGCATGTTGCAATGAACCCGATAAAACCGCGCAACTGAATATTTCTTTGCAGGAAGGCGTTGCCCCGGGTGAAAGCCTGAATGAGAAATTAGACTTCATGGAAAAGAATGGAGTGGCAGGCTTAGAACCGGGCGGAGGTAATTTGGCAGGCCGCATCGATGAACTCAAACAGGCCTTGAACGGGCGAAACATCAAGATCAGTGCGATCTGCGCCGGATTCAAAGGGTTTATCCTTTCTACAGATCCCGCTATCCGGAAGCAATGCATGGACACGATGAAAGAAATCATTGCCGCCGCCGGTGAATTAGGTTCCACCGGGGTAATCATTGTGCCTGCCTTCAATAGCCAAGTCCCGGTCATGCCGCACACAATGGAAACCCGCGATTTCTTGTGCGAACAGTTCAATGAAATGGGAAACTTTGCCAAAGAACACGGAACGACCGTCATCTTCGAGCCGTTGAACCGGAAAGAATGTTTCTATCTGCGCCAGGTAGCCGATGCCGCTTCTTTATGCCGGGACATCAATAATCCGGGCGTCCGCTGCATGGGCGACTTCTGGCACATGACGTGGGAAGAAACATCGGATATGGGAGCCTTCATTTCTGCCGGCGAATACTTGCAACATGTGCATGTGGCCAGCCGCAAGCGCAGAAGCATGCCGGGAGAAGACGGGGATGCTGACAATTATGTAAACGGATTCAAAGGATTGAAAGCGATCGGCTATGACAAATACGTCAGCTTCGAATGCGGTTGCCAGAGCGAAGACCGGGCAGCCTCCGTCGTCAATGCCTTGAATTTATTACGCAAACAATGGGAAGAAGCATAATATGGCATTGATTCAACCTAATATGTCAATGAGCGGGGTGCTGGAAGAAAACACCTCGCTCATTCCTGTGGTCAACCGGTTAGGCATTCGCCTGGGGTTGCAGGACAAGACCGTCCGGGAAGTATGCGAAGATCATCAGATCGACACGGATTTCCTCCTGGCCATCATCAACACGTTCCTGAATGAAGAATATTTCCCGGAGAAACGGCTTCAAGCGTTCCACGTTTCCCAAATCATCGATTACTTGAACAAGACCAATCAATATTACCTCAAGTTCCAACTCCCCAATATCGCCCGGCACTTGGATTCATTCTTGTCGTGCAGCGAACCCAACAACGCGACTTTAAACTTGATTGCAAAATTCTTCCAGTCCTTTAAAGAGCATTTGACGGAACAAATCAGGAAAGACGAAACGGAATGGTTCCCTTATTGCTTGGAGTTGAGCCGGCAATTGAAGAAAAGCATTTCCACCGGCCGGGGAAAAATCGGGTCTGTCCCGAAGCAGGAAACGAGCGGCGACAGCATGGAAGCCGTGCTTGCCGACTTGAAGAGCATCATGATCAAACATCTTTCGGGCGATTTTAACGAGAACCTTTGCTACGCCGTCATTTTTGCAGTCAGCAGCCTGGAGAAAGACATCATGCAACACAACCGGATCCGTTTCCGCATCCTCTCCCCGATTGTGCACAAAATGGAATTCTTCATCGTCACGCATAAAGCTTTTTAGTCTGATGGCCAGGAACAAGCATATAGCCGTCACCTTGGCGGACATGCTGCAATTCTGCGGGCTCGAAAGCCTGTTGAAAGAATATTTTTCCCCTTTGCGGATTTCCTATTTCCCCGACATGCAGGTGCTGGCGGAAAAACAGCCTGACTGGTTCGACTTCTATTTTACGGATGCCGAAACGTTCCTGGTCCATGCCGACTATTTCCTTCCCCGGCGGACAAAAACCGTGATCCTTGTGGACAAAGCGGAGGCCAACGGGCCGGCAAGCAATCTGATTTCGACGCACAGCCCCGTGGAAACGATCATCGAACAGCTCGAACAGGTCTTGCTTGCCGGGAATGCCGGCAGCGCGGATGCCAACAGCAAAGACTTGTCCAACCGGGAAACAAACGTCCTCCGGCAGATTGTACGCGGACATACCAACAAGGAAATTGCCGAACATTTGAACATCAGCCTGAATACGGTCCTCACGCACCGGAAGAACATCACGGCAAAATTGGGCATCAAGACCGTTTCGGGACTTACTTTCTACGCGATCATGAACGGATTGGTTTCCGGCGATGAGATTGAACTCTGACTTTCCTCCCCTCGTGCTTCCCCCTGCCTTCGGGAGGATTGTCATCCTTCCTTTTCATGGTTTGCCTTGAAACTCAAGAGGAGGAAAACGAGCCCGGGGACAAAGACAATCCCCGCCGACGCCAGCAAGGCCGTCTTCAACGAATAGATGTCATTCAGCCAGCCCACAAACGGAGCGGCCCCGGCAAACATCAGGCGCATGACGAAGTTCCGGATCGACAATACCGTGGCGCGCATCTCCGAAAAGGCCAGCTGGTTGATATATCCTTTCAAGACCGGCGTCGCAAAGCCGCGGACGACATAGAACAGCAGCAGGACGGCCAGCCCCCAATAGGTCAGGTTGCAGGCCAAGGCCAAATAGCCTCCCGCGACGCAGGCCAAAATCAGCAGATTCATCTTGTCCATTCCCAACCGCCGCCCTATCTTGTCCGAATACAAGGCCGACACGCCCACGACCAGGTTCAGCACCGTCCAGATGACGCCAAACCATGAAGTCGGGACCTCGAGACACATCAAGACCGGCTGCACAAACCAGGCCATCGTCAGCGTGGCCGCCCCGATAATGCCCGAATACATGATATTACAGCACAACAGCCGGTTCGTGAACAACGAATATTTGATGATCCGGACAATCTCGGCCGCCGGGCTTCGGACCTTCCCGCCCGTATTGATTTCCTGCAGGGCAAAGGCCGCCGGTATCCCGACAAAGGCCACGCAAGCCTGGGCATAAAAAGGGAAACGCAACGAATAAACAGCCAGCAGGCCGCCGAAAATCCCCGCAAAGGCCTCGGCGAAATTCCCTATCATCGTGACGCGCCCTTCGTATTTCAAGTATTCGTTCCCCCGCCGGTATTGCACCGTCGTGTCATAGAGCAGGGCGGAATCCGTGCCGTTGACGAGCGTCTGCCCGATGCCCAACAGCAATTCGGCCACCAAAAAAGCGGCAAAGGACGAAGTAAACGAATAAACCACATAGCCGGCGAAAAAAAGGATGCAACCCGAAACGAGGCATTTCTTCCGCCCCCACACATCCGCCAGATAACCGAAAGGTATCTCCAGCGTCACGGCCGTTATCGAATAGACGCTCTTCAAGAGAAAGACATCTTGCAAGCCCAAGCCGTGTTTCTCATAAAACAGCACAATGACGGGCATCACCAGCGAAAACCATTTGGACAGTTTCACTATATACAATGCCAAAATATTCCGATTCATATCCTTATCCACTTGAACCTAACTACGCGCATGCAAAAATACGAATTAATTCGGCTTTGCCCGCCTCTTTTCCACGGGGCAACGCTGCATGCGGGCCGGGCGGAGGCCTTTTCCTGCCCGGACGACTGCCC
>CAYRFT010000008.1:0-14450 GCA_964423585.1 uncultured Parabacteroides sp.
CCTTTGCTATATGGCGAAGACCGTCTTCGCCGCCGGGACGGGCCCGCTTTAATTTAATATTAACATGCTGCCGTCTTCCCCATGTAATATACACGACAGTTTTTGATACGTTTTTTGCGGGCATGTTACATGGGCGAAACTATTTGCAACGCCAGCTTTATAATAATTAACATTTTGCCCGTACATTTGGACGTGTCGTAAAGCAACAGGAATGTCTAATCATTAAAACAGTAAAAGCCATGAAGACGTAGAGACAAATCAATTATCCGTTCCGGAAAAGCGCGGGAAGAAGATTCCGCCTTCTCCTTTATTATTTAATGTTATTTTCTTTAATAAATCAAATGTATGATGAAAAGCGTGTTTAAAAAAATTCAGAGGGTTCCTTGCCTGATGGCGCTCATGCTGTTTGCCTATGTGTCGGCTTCGGCGCAGTTCCAGGTGAAAGGGACGATCGTCTCGGACAAGGATTCCGAGCCGATGATCGGCGTGTCGGTCCTTGAAAAAGGGACGACCAACGGTACAATTACCGACATTGACGGTAATTATTCACTCCAAGTGCAGAGCGGCGACGCGGTCTTGGAGGTCTCTTATGTGGGTTGCGTGTCCCAGACCATCCAGGTCAACGGGCGCAACGTCATTGACATCCAGATGCAAGAGGATTCGGAACTCCTCGAAGAGGTGGTTGTCGTGGGATACGGTGTCCAGAAGAAGAGCGACGTGACAGGCTCCGTCGCCTCGGTCAACGGGGACGACATCAAGAACTTGGCCACGGTGGATGCCGCCGCCGCCCTGCAAGGAAAGGCTTCGGGCGTGCAGATCCTGAACACGTCGGGCGCTCCCGGCGCGGGTGCCGCCATCCGTGTGCGCGGTTACTCCTCGAATTCGGATCAACTGGGTCCCCTGTTGATCGTCGATGGGTTGAAGGTGGACAATATCCAGTACCTTGATCCTTCCATGATCGCATCCATCGAGATCCTGAAAGATGCCGCGTCGGCCGCCATTTACGGTGCGCAGGCAGGAAACGGCGTCGTCCTCATCACGACGAAAACCGGTGATGGAGGAGGTGGACGCCCGAAGATAACCTATTCTTTCAAGGCAGTCAACCAGAGCCTGGGCAAGACCCCCGAGCTCTTCGGCGCAAAGGACTGGATAAAATACAAGGAGCTATCCGGGTATGACATGAAGACCCTTTGCGAGGCCAACGGCGTCAATTATGACAATCCGCAGGAAACGGACTGGGTGGACGCGGTATTCGGCAACAGTTGGGAGACCCAGCATTCCATCACGTTCCAGGACGGCAACGACAAGGGGCATTTCTTCGCCTCCCTGAATTATGTCGATAACGACGGCATCGTGCGCGAGAAGAAAGACACCTACACCCGTCTTACCGGCCAGATCAATGCCGATTACCAGTTGTACAAGTGGATCAAGGTGGGGACCAACACCTCCATCGAGAAGTGGGAGACGCGGAACATCAGCCACCAGAGCGCCTACGGCTCCATGCTGGCCCCGACCCTCCTGCTCGACCCGCTTACCCCGGTATATTGGGACAGCGTGGACGACTTCACGGCCGACATGAAAAATCAGTATGCCATCGCTCCGGAGACCATCCTGAAAGCCCCGAACGGCAAGTACTACGCCACTTCGAAGTTTCAGAATGATGATAACGGCAACCCGCTCCTCCAGCGCGACCGCCGCAACGCGAAAAGCTCCGGCTTCAATGTCCGCGGGACAGCCTATCTGGATTTCACCCCGCTTGACGGCTTCGTGTACACGTCCCGTTTCTCGTATATCATCTCGCAGACCAACAATCATGATTATTCCGAACCGTACTACATGAACGGCCAGGCAAAGGCTACCGATTACTCCATTTCGGCTTCGGCGGCCAATCATTTTTACTATCAGTGGGAGAACTTTGCGAATTACAACAAGACGTTTTTTGAAAAGCACAACGTGGGCGCGATGGTCGGCATGTCGTACACCGAATCCCGCACGGACGACGTTTCGGCATCGGCAACGGGCACGGGCGGCAACAAGATTCTTGCCGGCGACGGCTCCAATTTCCAGTATCTGAATTTCGTGAACTCCGCCGAGACGACGACAAAGACTATCGGCAATCTTCCGGGCGTTTCCACGAGCCTTTCCTATTTCGGCCGTCTCCTTTATACGTATGACAACCGTTACAGCTTGCAGTTCAATTACCGCGCCGATGCGTTCGATACTTCAAAACTTCCGGAAGACAGGCGTTGGGGCAAGTTCCCTTCCGTCTCCGCAGGATGGACTCTCAGCAATGAAAAGTTCGTTTCGGAGAATATAAGCCGGGATGCCCTTTCCTTCCTGAAGTTCCGCGCTTCGTGGGGACGTAACGGTAATGTCAATGTGCTTAACAACTATCCGTATGTCTCTCCGATCAGCTACAATTCTGCATGGTACCAGTATGGTGACGACCCTGCTTTGCATTACGGTTCTTATCCTACCACCTTGGCCAATCCGAACCTGAAGTGGGAGACTTCCGAACAGTTGGACCTCGGCCTTGACATGCGTTTCCTGAACGACCGTTTGACAATGAGCCTCGACTATTATAATAAGAACACGAAAGACTTGTTGATAAACATAAATCCGATTCCGGAGGTCTATGTGAATACCACCACGATCAATGCCGGCAAGGTGAACAATAAAGGCTTTGAATTCGAAGGCAGTTGGAAAGACCGTATCGGCGAGGTGGAATACAGCATCAATGCCAATTTCTCCACGTTGAAGAATGAAGTCACTTATCTGTATGACGACCTGCCCCGCATCATCGGCGGCCAGGGAGGTGCGGACGGGACCAACAACATGGTATGTACCGCCTTCGAGGAAGGCCATTCCATCTGGTATTTCCGTGCATACGACTATGTGGGAGTCAACAGGGAAACCGGCGAGGCCCAGTTCCGCAACCACAACGGCGAGATCGTTTCTTCTTCCGAACTGAGCGATGGCGATATGACCGACATAGGCAGCGCGATTCCGAAGTTTACCTACGGCTTGACTCTTAGCCTGGCATATAAAGGCTTTGACTTTACCGTGTTCGGCACGGGCGTGGCAGGGAACAAGATTTTCAATGTCCTTTACCGCGCCGATACCCCGATGCGTAATTCGCTGAAGTATTATATGGACAATGCGTGGAGCGAAAACAACAAGGGTGCTTCCATGCCGTCTGTGGGCAGTGTGGCCCAGGACCGCTACTTCTGGAGTTCAAGCGCATCCATGTTCAACGGGTCTTATTTCAAGATCAAGCAGATGCAGTTGGGATACACGTTGCCCAAGAGCCTCACGCAGAAGATAGCCATCAAGGATCTGCGCGTCTTCGTTTCTTTGGACGATTTCTTTACGATCTCCAGCTATCCGGGAATGGATCCGGAAACCGCAACGCTTTCCAGCGTTGACCGCGCCGGCTTCGATATCGGTACTTATCCTACGATGAAGAAGTGCACTTTCGGTGCAAGCTTTTCCTTCTGATGGAGAAATATAATTCTATGACAATAATAAAATGTAGTGCATTATGAAAAAAGTAATATATTCCCTTTTAGGTGTTGCGTTTCTTTTCAGTGGCTGTGAAGACCGTCTCAATATCGAACAGAAGGGTGTCATCCCGTTTGAGAGTTTTTACCAGACCGATGATGATGCTGAAAACGCGCTCAACAATCTTTATCAGTCATTCTGCCTGAACATAGCCGGGAACGAGGGCATCTATGTGGCCCTTCCGGTTCTTATCAACGAGGCGGGTGACGATATGCTGGCTGCGGGCAATATGTATGGCGACAATGATTTCGGCGCGCAGATCAACGAGTTCCGTTATGATTCGCAGAATGAAGTCATCAAGAATACGTATTGGGGACTTTACGGCGTGATTTACGACTGTAATCTTATCTTGGACAATATTGAGCCGAACTCGGCCGTCAAGAAACGTGTTTGCGCCGAAGCCCGCTCATTGCGTGCTTGGTCGCATCTGATGCTTGCAATCTGCTGGAATTGTCCTCCGCTGGTTGATCATATCCTTTCGGCAGAAGACAAGCCGGGCAACTATGAAGGCGGACATGAGGCGCTTCTTGAATGGTGCGCCACGGAAGCTGAAAATGCGGTTGCCGACCTTGACGAGCGTGAAAGCCCGTCTGATAAGGTCGGGGCTTCGAAGGTGACGAAAGGCTTCGCGCTGACGGTGGCCGGAAAGGCCCGCCTGTTTAAAGGCGACTACGAGGGGGCGAAGAGGGATTTGAAGCAGGTTATCGATTCAAAGAAATATGAACTTGTGCCTACCGATCGTTGGAAGAACCTCTTCCATGCTTCCGGCGACCTCTGCGAGGAGATGATTTTCCAGGCCAATGCCCTCGACAATACGGGTGTGGATGACTGGAGCAACAAAATCCAGCGCACGTCGTGGATGTGGATACAGTTCTGGAACTGGCGTACCGACAAGCTGGCTTCCAAGCCTTCGTTTATCGGTCCCGATGGTTGGGGCGGACATTCCATCCGTGCCGATTTTGCCGAACGCATGTTGGCGAACGACGGTGATTCGCCACGCCGCAAGGCTACGTTCCTCACCGGCGACGAATTCCTCTATGAGATGGAATGGAACGGCACCAAAGACCAGAACCTGACCCGTGAACAGCTTGAGAAATCCGATCAGATTGGCATCAAGGATCCGACAGGCCTCTATGGGTTTGCCAACTATTTTGCCAATAAGATCGTTGCCTGGCCGGAAGATAACGAAAAAGGATCGTATGGTTTCAAGAATCTTACCATCTACCGTTATGCCGAAGTCCTGTTGATGTATGCCGAGGCTTGCGCCCAGACCGGCGACCCCGATGGTTTGCAGTATCTGCAGGAAATCCAGAAACGTGCAGGCTCTGCCCATGTTTCGACTGAACTTACCTTGCAGGAAGTAAAGAACGAGAAAGGTTTTGAAATGTGGCTGGAATCGGTCCGCTTCCCGGATATGGTACGCTGGGGCGATACGGATGGAGTTGTGAATAACGGCAAGAATATCCCGTCAACGTATGATGCTTTCTTTACCAAAAAAGAACCCACGCATCGTCTTTATGTGGAATATTCGAATCCGAACCAGGGTAATACCGGCTTTGTGAAAGGCAAGCATGAATATTTCCCGTTCCCGTTTGATGCAGCCTCAATCAATCCTAACTTGAAACAGAATCCGAGCGGTGAATAACCGCCGGGTTTCAGGAGGTCACATTATGGTTGCAATGGTTGTGGCCATATTGATTGTGGCGGCTCATACGAGTCTATAAGTGAAAAGTGAGGATTTCCCGCCAAGCGGAATCCTCACCTTTCCTGTTTCTTTCCACATGGAGACTCATGTGGAATCATCGTGTTAAAAAGAACTCATGGGTCGGATTGAATTTTTCAGGGGAAACTCCCTTATAGAGTACAAGCATGATGCTTTGTCCTAATCCGGCCAACTCGTTAAAAGAATTATCAGAATGAAACATTTATTCAAATTATCCCTTTGCACGTTGGCGTTTGCCATGGGTGTGAATACAGGGTTCGCGCAGGATGGCGAAAAGGGATTGAAAGATGCCTACAAGGATTATTTCTCCATCGGCGTGGCAGTCAATATGCGTAATATCGAGAACCCTGAACAGATTGCCATCATCAAAAAAGATTTCAACAGCATCACGGCGGAAAACGACATGAAGCCGCAACCCACCGAGCCTGCCTACGGGCAGTTCGACTGGGAGAATGCCGACAAGATTGCCGACTTCTGCCGCAGTAACGGCATCAAGCTGCGCGGGCATTGCCTGGTGTGGCATGCCCAGACAGGAGAGTGGATGTACAAGGATGAGAAAGGGGATTTTGTGTCGAAAGAGGTGCTCTTTCAGAACATGAAACATCACATCGCGGCCATCGTGGAACGTTACAAGGACGTGGTGTATGCGTGGGACGTGGTGAATGAAGCTGTCTCTGACGGCGGCTGGCATGGTTTCGGAGAACAGCCGGGCCCGTATCGCAATTCTCCCTTTTATCAGATTGCCGGTGACGAGTTCATCAAGAAGGCCTTCATTTATGCCCGTGAGGCCGACCCCGATGCGCTCCTTTTCTACAATGACTATAATGCGGCCGACCCCGGAAAGCGCGACCGCATCTACGACATGGTGAAGTCCATGAAGGAAGAAGGCGTGCCCATTGACGGCATCGGCATGCAGGGCCATTACAATATTTACGGCCCGAGCATGGAAGATGTGGATGCCGCCTTGACGAAATACGCTACGATAGTGAAGCATATCCATATCACGGAGCTGGATATCCGCGCCAATCAGGAAATGGGAGGGCAGCTCCATTTCAGCCGTGACGGCGGCGACATCAGCCAGGTGGTGAAAACGCTTCAGGAAGACCAGTATGCCCGCCTGTTCAAAGTGCTACGCAAGCACAAGGATGTGGTTGACAATGTTACTTTCTGGAATCTTTCCGACCGCGACTCCTGGCTTGGCGCACGCAACTATGCGTTGCCTTACGATGAAAATTATAAGCCGAAACGTGTCTATGGCATCATCAGGGATTTTGACCCGGCACGCGACGAGGCGGTGGTGAAGGAGGATTTCCGTCCTTCCGTGCTCAACCAGCCCGGACAGCCGTACCCTATGGTCAATTCGCAGGGATATGCCCGCTTCCGTGTGGTTGCTCCCGATGCCAGATCGGTCATCGTCAGCCTCGGGCTGGGCGGCCGTGGCGGCACGGTTCTCCGCAAGGACAAGGAAGGCGTATGGGTGGGGACTACGGAAGGCCCGATGGACGAAGGCTTCCACTATTACCACCTCACGATCGACGGCGGCGTGTTTAATGACCCGGGTACCGGGAATTATTACGGTTCCTGCCGGTGGGAGAGCGGCATTGAGATCCCGGCGCATGACGAGGATTTCTATGCCATGAAGCAAGTGCCCCATGGAAACGTCCAGCAGGTCTATTTTTATTCCAAGAGCACGAATGCCCTTCGTCGGGCGTTTGTTTATACGCCCCCTTCCTATGACAAGGGCAAAAAGAAATATCCTGTCCTTTATTTGCAGCATGGCTGGGGAGAAGATGAAACGGCGTGGTCCAACCAGGGGCATGCGAATCTGATTATGGACAACCTGATTGCTGAAGGAAAGATCGAGCCGTTCATCATTGTGATGACGTATGGCATGACGAATGACGTGAAGTTCGGGCGTATCGGCGAATTTACGGCCAAGGAGTTTGAAGCGGTGCTGGTGGACGAGCTGATACCTTACATCGACAGTAATTTCCGCACGTTGGCCGACAAGAAGCACCGCGCGATGGCGGGGCTTTCCATGGGAGGCATCGAGACGAAGCTGATCACGCTGCGCCGCCCGGAGGTGTTCAATTATTACGGGCTGTTGAGCGGTGGCACTTATGCGCCGGATGACATCAAGGACAAGGGGCAGGTGAAGTCCATCTTCATCAGTTGCGGGAGCAAGGAGAATCCGGAGGGCGTGACCAAGGCGGTGAACGACCTCAAGGCTGCCGGCTTCGATGCGGAATCTTTCGTCTCCGAGGGCACGGCGCATGAATTCCTGACCTGGCGCAGGAGCTTGTATCACATGGCACAGTTGCTTTTCAGATAAAGGATATGCCTGGAAGGCGGTGCCGATGATATCGGCGCGTCCTTCGATATGTGGACTTTTAAGCATTAGATTCACCAACGAGTAATAGATTTATTGTCATGAGAAAGTTTCTTTTATGTGTGGCATGTGCGCTTTGCGCGTTTGCAGGCAAGGCCGAGGAGTTCCCCTACCGGAATCCCGGCCTGACCCCGGAGGAAAGGGCGAAAGATTTGCTCTCCCGCCTTACCTTGGAAGAAAAGGCTGTTCTGATGTGTGATGAGTCGGAAGCCATTCCGCGGTTAGGCATCAAGAAGTTTAATTGGTGGAGCGAGGCACTTCACGGAGTGGCGAACCAGGGCAATGTTACCGTTTTCCCCGAGCCTGTGGGGATGGCGGCTTCCTTCAACGACGAATTGGTGTTCGACATATTCACCGCCACTTCCGACGAGATGCGGGCCAAGTACAATGAACGCCAGCGTGACGGGTTGGAGGACGAACGTTTCCATAGCCTGTCGGTATGGACCCCTAACGTGAACATCTTCCGTGACCCGCGTTGGGGAAGGGGGCAGGAGACTTATGGCGAAGACCCGTATCTGACTTCCCGCATGGGAACGGCCGTGGTGAAAGGACTGCAAGGCCCTGAGGATGCCAAATACCGGAAGCTGCTGGCATGCGCCAAGCACTATGCCGTGCACAGCGGGCCGGAATGGAGCCGCCATACGGCCAATCTCAACGATGTGAGCCAGCGCGACCTGTGGGAGACATACCTGCCTGCTTTCAAGGCATTGGTACAGGATGCCGGCGTGCGCGAAGTGATGTGTGCCTACCAGCGGCTGGACGATGATCCTTGTTGCGGGAACAGCCGTCTGCTCCAGCAGATCTTGCGTGACGAATGGGGATTCAAGTACATGGTAGTGTCCGACTGCGGTGCCATTTCCGATTTCTATGCTTCGCATAAATCGTCGTCCGACGCGGTGCATGCTGCCGCGAAGGGTGTGCTGGCGGGCACGGATGTGGAGTGCGGATACAACTATGCTTATAAGGAACTGCCCGAAGCCGTGCGGCGGGGACTTGTTTCTGAAGAGGAAATAGACAAGCACGTGCTCCGCCTGCTTGAAGGGCGTTTCGAGCTGGGGGAGATGGATGATCCGGCTTTGGTGCCGTGGTCGGCTATCCCGGCATCGGTCATCAACTGCAAGGAACATCGGGACCTGTCGCTTGAAATGGCCCGCCAGACCATGACCTTGCTGCAGAACGAGAACGGCTTGCTGCCTTTGGCGAAGAACCGCCGCATCGCCGTGATCGGTCCTAACGCCGATGAAAAGACGATGCTCTGGGGGAACTATAACGGCACGCCCAACAGCACGGTGACCATTCTGGACGGCATCTGGGACAAGGTCGGCAAGAACAGGGTCACTTATCTGAGAGGCTGCGACCTGGTGAACGACAAGGTGCTCGAATCTTATCTTGACCAGTGCAGCATGGACGGAAAGCCGGGCATCAAGGCCACTTTCTGGAATAATCCCGACCGCTCGGGCGAGCCTGTGTCCACTGTCAGCATTACTTCGCCTATCAATGTCTCTACTTATGGGCAGCATGCCTTCGGGCCGGGCGTGAACCTGGAAAAGTTCTCGGCTTCTTACCGGACGGTATTCCGCCCGGAGGAATCGGGCACGGTGTTGCTCAGCCTGGAAGGATGCAGCTATTTCGAATTGCTGGTGAACGGCGAATCGAAGACAAAACACCGCACGTGGCGTACTACCGATACCCGCACGGAGATACAGGTGGAAAAAGGGAAGGAGTATGACATAGAAATACGTTATGCGCAAGTGGAGAACTGGGCGGCCAACCTGAAGTTCAATCTGGGCAGGGAGAGGGACATCGACTATGCGCAGAGCATGGAGAGCCTGAAAGGCATTGACGTGGTTGTTTTTGTGGGAGGCATCTCTCCGCAGCTCGAGGGCGAGGAGATGCCGGTGGAGCTTCCCGGCTTCAAGGGCGGCGACCGTACCGATATCGAACTCCCGGCCGTGCAGCGCAATTTCCTGAAGGCATTGAAAGAAGCCGGGAAGAAAGTGGTGCTTGTCAATTGTTCGGGCTCTGCCGTCGCCCTGCTGCCCGAGACCAAGACTTGCGATGCCATCCTGCAGGCCTGGTATGGCGGCGAACTGGGCGGAACAGCCGTGGCTGATGTGCTGTTCGGCGACTATAATCCTTCGGGAAAGCTTCCGGTCACTTTCTATAAATCTACCGACCAGCTTCCTGATTATGAAAACTACTCCATGGAGGGACGCACATACCGCTATATGTCGGATGCCTTGTTTCCCTTCGGATATGGGTTGAGCTATACGACATTCCAGGTGGGTGATGCCCGTATGGACAAGGATGCAATGACTCTTACCGTGCCGGTGAGCAATACGGGCAAGCGTGAAGGGACAGAGGTCGTGCAGGTGTACGTCCGGAAGGTGGGCGATACGGACGGCCCGCTGAAGACCTTGAAGGCTTACCAGCGTGTAACGCTCAAGCCCGGCCAGAGCAAGGACGTGGTGCTGAAATTGGATGCCGGCGCCTTTGAGTTCTTCGATTGGGCTACCAATACCATGCGTGTGGACCCCCAGGCAAGCTATGAGTTGTTTTACGGCAACAGTTCCAGGGACTGCGACCTGAAGAAGCTCGTATGGGATGGCGTGGCCATGAATAAATGATACGGAATAACTGATTTTATATTATGATTGTATGAAAAAGACGTTTTTTTCTGCTTTGTTGCTGACAGGCTTGTTCCTTACAAGCCTGGGTGCATCTGCACAAGATGCAAACTTTTATATCTACCTGTGCCTGGGACAATCGAATATGGAAGGGAATGCTCCCTATGAGGCCCAGGACACGTTGGTGAACCCTCGCTTCCAAGTGTTGTCGGCTGTTGACAACAAGACACTGGGCAGAGTGAAGGGGAAATGGTATCCCGCCCGTGCGCCGCTATGCCGTGAACATACCGGGCTGACTCCCGTTGACTACTTCGGGCGGACGATGATAGAGAACCTCCCGGAAAACGTGCGCGTGGGCGTGGTTCATGTCGCCATCGGCGGTTGCAAGATTGAGCTTTTCCAGGAAGACAAACGTGAGGAGTATATCAAAACGGCGCCTGACTGGATGTTGAATATGCTCAAGGAATACGACAATGATCCTTACGGGCGTTTGGTCGAAATGGCCAAGATTGCGCAGAAGGACGGTGTGATAAAGGGCATCCTGCTGCACCAGGGCGAATCGAATACCGGCGAGAAGGATTGGCCCGGGAAAGTGAAGAGCGTATATGAAAGCCTGTTGGCCGACCTGGGCCTGAAGGCTGAAGAAGTGCCTTTGCTGGCAGGGGAAGTGGTGAATGCCGACCATGGAGGCACTTGTGCCGTCATGAACGACATCATCGGAACGCTGCCCCAGGTGATAAAGAATTGCGCCGTGGTTTCGTCGAAGGGATTGAGTTGCGCAGCCGACCATCTCCATTTTGACGCTGCCGGTTACCGTATCCTGGGACGCCGTTATGCCGCCGCCATGCTGGACAAGATGAATATCAAACTTCCTACGGCGGAAGACGTGATCAAGAATACGGAAGCGGCTTCGTCAAACATGCACGGCTGTGACTTTCCGCGCCTCGACAAAGAGAACCGCGCTTATTTCCGCATATATTCTCCCGATGTCAAAAGGCTTCAGGTGGACATCTGCGGGAAGAAGTATGATATGGACAAGGACGAATTCGGCTGGTGGACCGTGAAGACGGATCCGCTGGTGGCAGGGTTCCATTATTATTTCCTGCTGGTGGACGGCTTCTCCGTCATCGACCCGATGAGCACCACCTATTTCGGGTGCAGCCGCATGGCGAGCGGCCTCGAAGTGCCCGAAGGCAAGGAGGGAGACTATTACCGCACGCAGGATGTGCCCCACGGGCAGGTGCGCACCTGCACTTATTATTCCGAAAGCCAGCAGCGTTTCCGCCGCTGCCTGGTTTATACGCCGGCTGAATACGAAAAGAATGCGAAGAAACGCTATCCGGTGCTTTATCTGCAGCACGGCATGGGCGAGGATGAAACGGGATGGAGCACGCAGGGCTATATGTACAATATCCTCGACAACAAGATTGCCGAAGGCAAGTGCGTGCCGATGATCGTGGTGATGGAGAGCGGGGATATAGAGGTGGGATTCCGCCCCCGTCCCGGCAAGGACGTGAATGCCGAACGCGACCTGTATGGCTCTTCGTTTGGCACGTTGGTGATAAACGATTTGATACCCATGATAGACGGGACGTTCCGCACGTATGCCGATCGCGAGCATCGCGCCATGGCCGGTTTGTCGTGGGGCGGCAAGCAAACGTTCGACATCACCTTGACCCATCTGGACAAGTTCTCGTACATCGGCGGTTTTAGCGGGGCTATCTTCGGGCTGGACGTGAAGAATGCCTTCAACGGCGTGTTTGCCGATGCCAAAAGCTTCAACGAGAAGGTGCATTACCTCTTCTTGGGATGCGGCACGGAAGAGAACATGGGCACCAGGCAGCTGGTGGAAGGGCTCCGGGCGATGGGCATCCGCGTGGACTTCTATGAATCGCAGGGCACGGCCCATGAGTGGCTGACCTGGCGGCGGTGCCTGAATGAATTTGTTCCTCATTTGTTTAAAAAGTAATTCCTGTTTGCAATGAAGAAAAAAATCTTATGGAGCATGGCGTGGATGGCGATAGGCTTGCCGTCTTTCGCCCAAACGGTGGAGGATTTCAAGCCTTCGGAGGCGAACCAGCCGGGAAAGGCTTATCCCCAGGTCAATTCGGAGCGAAAAGTCCGCGTGCAAATCGAGGCGCCTGAAGCCAAGACGGTGCAGCTCGACATAGGCGGCATAAAATATGACCTCGCCAAGGATGACAAAGGCGTGTGGACGGGGGAATCCGCCCCGCAGCAGGAGGGATTCCACTATTACCAGCTGAATGTGGACGGGGCATCCGTCCCCGACCCGGGCAGCGTTTATTTCTACGGCGCGGGGCGGTGGGGCAGCGGCGTGGAAGTGCCGGCCCGTGATGCCGGCTTCTATGCCTTGAAGGATGTCCCCCACGGCTTGCTTGCCGAGATGAATTATTATTCCGGACTGACGCAGTCGTGGAGGCGTTGCTTCGTTTATCTCCCCGCAGAATACGATGCCGACAAGGGGAAGAGGTATCCCGTGCTCTATTTGCAGCACGGCAGCTTTGAAGACGAGACGGGGTGGGGCAGGCAAGGCAAGGCCAATCTCATCCTTGACAACCTGATTGCCGAGGGAAAGGCCGTCCCCATGCTGGTGGTGATGGACAACGGGTATGCCGAGAAGCCCGGCGGGAAATCGCCCTTCGGCACATCCATTTTCGAGGAGGTGCTGATGGACGAGATCATCCCGATGATTGACGCGCGCTTCCGCACCCTGGCGGACCGCACGGGGCGGGCCATCGCGGGCCTGTCGATGGGGGCCAACCAGACCATGCGCATCGCCATGAACCATCCCGGCGAGTTTGCCTATTACGGCGGCTTCAGCGGCACGTCCAATTACCCGAGCGAGGACCCTCTGGACCCTGCCTCTTTCCTCGACGGGAAGTTCAAAGACGGAAAGGCGGTGAACGAACAGTTCAAAGTCTTCTTTCTGGGCCTTGGCACGTCCGAACCGCGCCCCTTCCCCGGCGTCGTGAAGGCTTTCCGGGAGATGATGGACAAGCAGGGGATAAAATATGTCTATTATGAATCTCCCGAAACGGCCCACGAATGGCTCACATGGCGCAGGGCGCTGAACGAGTTCGCCCAGCTCCTTTTCAAAGACCTGTAATTCACACACGATTGGAAAATTTTTAACGGAATGAAGAATATGAAATTTGCATTTGTATTTATGTGCGTCCTGTTCCGCTCCTTGCTTTCTTTCGGACAGGCCGCGCAATGGACGGACATCAACTATGCCGGCGACAGCCTGGAGGGGCACAAGCTGGATATCTATCTGCCCCCCGGCGAAGGCCCCCACAAGGTGGTGGTCTTGATTTATGGCAGCGCATGGTTCGCCAACAACATGAAGCAGATGGCGTTCCAGTCGATGGGGAAGCCCTTGCTCGACGGGGGATTCGCCGTGGTCTCCATCAACCACCGCTCCAGCGGCGACGCCAAGTTCCCGGCGCAGATCAACGACGTGAAGGCGGCCGTGCGCTTCATTCGCGCCCATGCCGATGAGTACCGGCTCGACACGTCCTTTGTCGGGATCACCGGATTCTCGTCGGGCGGCCATCTCTCTTCGCTGGCGGGCACCACGAACGGCGTGGGCCTCTACAAGGCGGGCGCAACGGAGATGGACATCGAGGGGAGCGTGGGCGACTGCACCTCTTTTAGCAGCCGGGTGGACGCGGTTGTCGATTGGTTCGGGCCGATAGACATGACACGCATGGAGAACTGCTCCACGACCAAGGGTCCCGACTCGCCCGAAGCGGCCTTGATAGGCGGGGCGCCGGCGGAACATCCGGACATTCTGGCCCTCCTGAACCCGATGACTTATATCGACGGGAAAGACCCCAAGTTCCTGGTGATTCACGGGGATGCGGACCCCGTCGTCCCTTATTGCCAGAGCGTTTTCTTCAAGGAAGCGCTGGACGCGAAGGGCCGGCTGGAGGAGTTTGTCACCGTGCCGCAAGGACAGCACGGCCCTGTGACTTTCAACGAGGATACTTTCAAGAAAATGGTGGAGTTTTTCAGGGCGCAGGCCGGCATGGAATAGGAATGAGCCTTCTTTTTGACGGAAAAGCCGTGGTCCGCGGGCCGGATCACGGCTTTTTCATGTCCGCCCGCCCCTGTTTCCCCCGCGTTTCCC
>CAYRFT010000009.1:0-4897 GCA_964423585.1 uncultured Parabacteroides sp.
CGATGAAGCAGTTGCAAGGCTGCCTTTACCTCGGGGCTTTCCGGTAAAAATAAACGGCGATGAACGTGTACAGGATGTTGGGTATCCAGGCTGCCACCATCGGGCTTACGTAACCGCTGATGGCGAAGGTGGACGTAATCGTCATGAACAGGATGTACGAGAAACTGAGGGCCAGGCCGATGCCGATATTCAAGCCCATCCCTCCCTTGACCTTCCTGGAGGAGAGGGAAGCCCCGATGGCCGTCAGGATGAAGGCCGCCATGATTGTGGCATACCGCTTGTGGTATTCGATTTCGAATGTCTGGATGTTGCCGATGCCCCGTTTCTGCTGGCGGTTGATGTAGGTATATAATTCGGGGGAAGTCATGGTCTCGCAGTCATTGACGGAGATGAGGAAGTCCGACGGGACGATGGTCAACGTCGTGTCCAGGCGGGAACCTTGCGTGATATACTCGCGCATGCTGTCGAAATCCCGTATCGTGTAATCGATGACCTGCCAATGGTACAAGGAATCATACTTGATGGAATTGGCAGTGAGGCGTGACACCAGCCGTTTCCCGTCGAAATGCTCCAAGGAGAAACGGTAGCCCATGTTGGAATGGGCTTCATAGCGGTCGAAGTAGGCGATGATGCCCGGTTCGACTTCCAGTTGCACGTTCCGGGCATACGTCGCCGCCTTGTTTTTGGTATATTTGTTCTGGAAGTCGATGCGGGTTTTGTTGGCAGGCGGGATGACAAAGGCGTTCAAGATGAACGTGACGGTGGCGATGATGGCCGCGGATATTCCGTATGGCAGCATCAGCCGCCGGAAGCTCATGCCGCTCGCCAGCATCGCGATGAATTCGGAGTTGTCGGCAAGCCGGGAAGTGAAGAAGATGACGGCAATGAATGTAAACAGCGGGCTGAACAGATTGGCAAAATACGGGATGAAATTCAGGTAATAATCGAAGACGATCGCTTTCAGGGGCACTTCCGGGCGAAGGAACTTGTCAATCTTTTCATTGATGTCGAAAACCACCGCGATCGAAATGATCAGCAAGATGGCGAAGACGTAAGTGCCGAGAAACTGCCTGATGATATACCAATCTATCCTTTTTAGCTTCATGTCCATGGCTGCTGTCATAACCGGTTGTCAATCTGGCGGACCATCCGGGGTTTCCACGTTGAGAAATCGCCCGCGATGATATGTTTGCGTGCTTCCCTTGCCAGCCAGAGGTAAAAGGCGAGATTGTGAATGGAGGCTATTTGCAGCCCCAATATCTCCTTGACCTTCATCAGATGGTGCAAATAGGCTTTCGTGTAGGCCCGATCGACGAAGGAAGGGCCTTCCGGATCAATCGGGGAGAAGTCGTATTCCCATTTCTTGTTGCGCATGTTCATCGTCCCGCACGGCGTAAAGATTTGCCCGTTGCGCCCGTTGCGTGTCGGCATGATGCAATCGAACATGTCGATGCCCCGTTCGATGGCTTCCAGGATATTGGCCGGTGTCCCGACTCCCATCAGATAGCGGGGTTTGTCTTTCGGCAAGATGGCGTTGACCAGCTCGATCATTTCATACATCTTTTCAACAGGCTCGCCGACGGCCAATCCTCCGATGGCATTCCCGTCTGCTCCTTTGGCTGCCACATTCTCGGCGGCGCGGGTCCGCAGTTCAGGGTACACGCACCCTTGCACGATCGGGAATAGGCTTTGCTGATGCCCGTACTTGGGCTCCGTCTCGTTGAAACGCTTAAAGCATCGGTCCATCCAACGTTCGGTCAGTTCCAACGATTGTTTGGCGTAATCGAACTCCGCATCGCCCGGGCAACATTCGTCGAACGCCATGATGATGTCCGCACCGATGGTACGTTCGATGTCCATTACCTTTTCCGGGGTAAACAGGTGCTTGGAGCCGTCGATGTGGGAGCGGAATTCAGCGCCTTCTTCGCGCAGCTTCCGGTTTTCAGACAACGAGAAGACCTGGAAACCGCCGCTGTCGGTCAGAATGGGCCCGTCCCAGCCGCTGAACTTGTGCAGTCCGCCTGCCTTCTCCAGAATGTCCGTCCCCGGACGAAGATACAGGTGATAGGTGTTCCCGAGGATGATTTGGGCTTTGATGTCTTCTTTCAGCTCGGTCGTGTGGACGGCCTTTACCGTTCCTTGCGTGCCTACGGGCATAAAGACAGGAACCTCGATTACTCCGTGGTCGGTGGTAATCAGGCCTGCCCTTGCATTCGTTTTCGTATCGTTGTATAGCAATTCAAATTTCATGACCGTAAAGGTATGAAATAATACGGAAAGGATAGAGGTTCAGAAACCGAAATCGGTTATTTCGACATCTTCCATCTCTTCCTGTTCGGGCTTTTCCACCCGCTTGTGGACATCGTTCGCCTTGATGATGATGGCCCGCATCGGCCGGACCGGACAAATGGATTCACAGCCGCCGCAACCGATGCAGAGGCCGGGGTTGACGTGCGGAATGGTCAGCGTGCCTTTATAAGGCACCATCTGGACGGCCTGCGTCGGACAATGCTCGGAGCAGGCCCCGCAGTCGGTGTTTTTCGTATGGACGACGCATCGGTCGATGGAGAATTGCGCCACGCCTATTTGCGTCGTCGTTTTTTCTTCCTTGCCGATAGGTCGGATGGCATGGGTAGGGCATACTTCCGAGCACACCGTGCATTCGTAGTTGCAAAAACTGTTCAGGTAAGACATGTGCGGCTTCAACAGGTAATCAAAACCGTATTCCATTCCTGCCGGGCGCAAGACCTGGCTGGGGCATCGCGTCACGCAAAGGTGGCAGCCCGTGCACAAGTCTTTGAAACGTTCGATGCCCAAGGAACCGGGAGGCGTGACGGGATGCCGTTCCTCGTCGCGGACGGATTGCGCCCATGCCGAGACTGCCGGAAGCGTCGAGACGACCGCGGCTCCGGTTGCGAGGAACTCACGACGGCCGTTGGCTGCCGCCCTTATCTCCCGACGGGCGGGGCGGGCAGGTCCTTGGATCGGATTTTTCCGTTTGGCGGTAAAAGAAATGCTTCCTTTGGCGCAGACCGAAATGCAGTTGAAGCAATCCACGCAACGCGCCATATCGACTACCTTGTTTTTGCTGTCGATGGCTTCCGCCTTGCAGGTGCGTTCGCATAGGCCGCAGCCCGCACAGCTTTCCGCGTCGATGGCGATGCGGAAGACGGGTTTCCGCGAGAACAGGCTCAGCAGGGAGCCCACGGGGCAGAGGGCATTGCAGAACAAGCGGCCCCGCCAGACGGTCAATCCGGCGAACAGAAGCAGTGCCGCCAGGCCGCTGACGAATCCGGCGGCGGTGACAGTCGATACGGTCGCCTGGTAGAGGCTGTAATTGTCCGCGGCCATGAGTGCTTCAGCCAATCCGTTGTTGAGCCAGATTACCAAAGGGCGGAAGAGATTCGACGCTATCCGTCCGAAGTGGCTATAAGGGTCCAGCCAAAGGGCCAGGCTGCCTGCGCCCGAGAGAATACTCGCCACGGTGAGGAAAAGCAAGGCGTAGCGCAGCGCGTTCGCGGGCTTGTGGAAGGAAAAGCGGCGTAACCCTTTCTTGCCGGGCCGGCATGCGGCGTAAACCCGGTTGACGATGTCCTGCAACACGCCGACGGGGCAGGCCGTGGAGCAATACAGGCGGCCGACGAAGAACGCCAGCAGCAACTGGACGACCACGGCCGCCCACGCGGAGCCCAGCAGGGCGGGCATGATTTGCGTTTGCAGCCATACGTGCGTCTTTTCCGGCATCGCTCCGGCAAAATCGACAAAAAACAAGAGGATGGGCACAAAGAAAAGGAGGGCGAGCAGCACCCGCACCCCCTTCAGGATATTTTTCTTCCTCATCGCTTGTCAGAGTTTGATGCGTTTGATGTTGAGCGACTTCAAGTCCGTCGTGCCCAAGCGGGCCGCCTCCCCGCGGAGGATGTGCCCGACCCCCGCCAAATCGAGTTTCTTGACTTGGTTGAACAGGTTGAGGGCCGCCGTGTCGATGGCGACGATGTCGGGCGATGCGATCAACGTCTTCAGGGTGGCCACGTCGGCCAGCGACCTCCCCTGCGGGCCGTTCTGGGGCATGATGCGGTAGGCATCGACGATGTTCAGCACGGGCCTCTTCTCCCACGAGCAGATGTCGGCGATGCACTGGTGCAAATCGTTCTGATGGAAATAACGCCTGTCCCACACGATGCCCATGAAGTTCTTCATCGCGCAGGTCAACTTCGCGCCGCCGTGGTTTTTCAGCACGGGCACGTTGATCCAGGCATCGGCCTCTATCAACGACTCGTGCACCTTGGCGGATTTCAGCTTCACGCCCGCGGGGATGCGTATTTCCTTGTAGTATTTCTCGTCGTTTGCGGGAACGACAATGCCGCCCGCCTCCTTCACGGCCTTCTCGATGCCGCTCGCCGCGTAGCACTTCTGCCAGTTGTCGCACGTATGGTCGAAGACCGTCACCTTCTCAGCCCCCGCGTCCAGGCACTTCCTGACGAGGGTCTTTATCAGGTCCGGGTTGGTGTTGGCGGCCGTCTCCGGGCCTTTGTCCCAGCCGATGTTGGGTTTGATGACTACCTTCTGCCCCTTTTTGATGTACTTGCCGATGCCGCCCAGTTCGCCCAGTGCCTTTTCGAGCATGGTCTCCGGCTCGCCGCCCATGACGGCCACCATGTCGGGCGCTTGTTCGACGGCCATCGAGCCGGAAGAGAGGGCCGCCTCCAGTTTTTCAAAGTCCAGCGTCAGCGCGGCCCCTGCCAGCACGCTGCTTTTGATAAAATCACGACGTTTCATAAATGTTGCTTTTGTGTGTTCGCTTTTTTGTTACCGGCCTCAAATTTATGCGATTTTGGAAAAACTCTCCCGCCTTTGAAACAAAATAAGATTATTTATGATTTCGAAGTATCGCGCC
>CAYRFT010000009.1:4997-14355 GCA_964423585.1 uncultured Parabacteroides sp.
GCCCGCGATTGCCTTTTTTGTCTTTCGCAAGCTATTTCCTTTTGATTATAATTTCTTATTTTTGCAAACGAAATAACAGGAAAGCATGGCCAAAATGAATGTGGTTGTCATAAAATACAATGCGGGGAATATCTATTCGGTAGATTACGCGCTCAGGAGGCTGGGTGTCGTGCCGGCGGTCACCTCCGACCCGGAGCGGATCGCTTCGGCGGACAAAATCATCTTTCCCGGCGTGGGGGAGGCCTCCACGGCGATGGCATACCTGAAGGCGCACGGGATGGCGGACCTGATACGCGGGCTGAAGCAGCCGGTCCTGGGAATCTGCCTCGGGATGCAGCTCCTGTGCCGCTTCTCGGAGGAGGGGAACACCGGCGGCTTGGGCATCTTTGACGTGGACGTGAGGCGGTTTGCCCCGCGGCGGTGCGAAGACAAGGTGCCCCACATGGGGTGGAACACGATTGGCGGGCTGAAAGGCCCGTTGTTCGCGCCGCCGCCCGAAAACAGGTTCGTGTATTTCGTGCACAGCTATTACGTGCCCCTCAACGACGCGACGACGGCCACGGCCGAGCATATCCTGCCCTTCAGCGCCGCGCTGCAAAAGGGCAACTTCCTTGCCACGCAGTTCCACCCCGAGAAAAGCGGCGAGGCGGGCGAGCGGATATTGAAGAACTTCCTTAATATGTGAACAGGCGTATGATTGAACTGATACCGGCGATAGACGTGATGGATGGGAAGTGCGTCAGACTGACGCAGGGCGATTACCAAACGAAAAAAGTCTATGACGAAGACCCCTTGGAGGCCGCCAAACGGTTTGAGGGGCATGGCATGCGCCGCCTCCACATCGTCGATCTGGACGGGGCGAGGGCGGGGCGCGTCGTGAACCATAAAATACTGGAGCGGGTGGCCGGACATACGGGACTGGTCATTGACTACGGGGGCGGGTTGAAGCGCGACGAGGACCTGCGCGTCGCCTTTGAAAGCGGGGCGCAAATGGTAACGGGCGGAAGTATTGCCGTCAAGGACCGCGACGGCTTCCTGTCGTGGCTGGAACGCTACGGAAGCGATCGGATTATCCTGGGAGCCGACGCGAGGGACCGCAAGGTGGCCGTGGGCGGCTGGGAAGAAGGGACGGAGCTCGACCTCATCCCTTTCATCCGCGACTACGCGCGGCAGGGCATCCGGAAAGTTATCTGCACGGACATCGGACGGGACGGCATGCTGCAAGGGCCGGCTGTCGGCATGTATCAGGAGATACAAGGGCATGCCCCGGAGATATACCTGATGGCCAGCGGGGGCGTGGGTTCTGCGGACGACATCCGCCGCCTGGAGGAAGCGGGAATTCCGGCCGTGATTTTCGGCAAGGCAGTCTATGAAGGGCGAATCCGCCTGGAAGAACTGGAGCGGTTTGACAACTGATTAATCGGATAGGGCATGTTGGCGAAGAGAATCATCCCCTGCTTGGATGTCAAAGATGGAAAAACGGTCAAGGGAACCCGTTTCGTGGATCTTAGGGATGCCGGAGACCCCGTCGAGCTGGGGGCCGCCTACAGCCGGGTCGGCGCGGACGAATTGGTCTATCTGGACATCGTCGCTTCCCACGAAGGAAGGAAAACGTTCACCGGGCTGGTGAGGAAAGTGGCCGCCGGCATCCGTATTCCTTTCACGGTAGGCGGCGGAATCCATGAATTGCAGGATGTGGAACGCCTGCTGGATGCCGGCGCGGACAAAATATCCGTCAATTCGGCCGCCCTGCGCCGCCCAGCACTGATAGAAGAAATCGCTTCGCATTTCGGCAGCCAGGTTTGCGTCGTGGCGATTGATGCCGACCTGGAAAACGGGAAATGGGCGTGTTACCTCGACGGCGGCCGCATCCCGGCAGGCAGGCGGTTGTTCGACTGGGCGCGTGAGGCCGAAGAGCGCGGTGCCGGCGAAATCCTCTTTACCAGCATGGCGCACGACGGCGTCAGGGACGGCTATCCGAACGAAGTCCTTGCCCGTCTGGCAGGCATGCTGCACATACCGGTCATCGCTTCCGGGGGTGCCGGAAAGATGGAGCATTTCCGGGATGTGTTCCGTTTGGGGAAGGCAGATGCCGCCCTGGCCGCCGGTGTATTTCATTTCGGGGAGATCAAGATTGAAGATTTGAAGCTATATTTGCAGCGCGAAGGAATAAACGTAAGAATATGATAAGATGAAGAAAAATATGACGGAGTTGGATTTTGGTAAAATGGGAGGGTTGCTTCCCGCTGTCATCCAGGATGAGTGCACGAACAAAGTGCTGATGGTTGGCTTCATGAACGAAGAAGCCTATCAGAAAACCTTGGAGACAAAGAAGGTGGTCTTTTTCAGCCGCACGAGGAAATGCTTGTGGATGAAAGGGGAGACGAGCGGTAATTTCTTGAAGGTCGTTTCCATCGTTCCCGACTGTGATAACGATGCGCTGCTGATCCGCGTCAATCCGGAAGGGCCTGTCTGCCATAAAGGCACCGGGACTTGCTTTGGGGAGAAGAACGAGGAGGACATCATGTTCTTGAAATATCTGCAGAAGTTCATCGAACACCGGCGCGTGGAAATGCCGGAGGGCTCATACACGACCTCGTTGTTCCGGAGAGGGACAAACCGGATCGCCCAGAAAGTTGGCGAAGAGGCCGTCGAGACAGTCATTGAAGCAATCGACGGGACTGAAAGGCGGCTGATCTATGAAGCCTCCGATTTGATTTACCACTTGATTGTCCTGCTGGCAAGCAGGGAACTGAGCATTGAAGATTTGGCCCGGGAATTAAAGAAACGCCACAAATAAAAGGTATGGAAGACGGTGTATTGCTCCAACTGAAAAATGTGGATATATGCAGGGACGAGAACGTAATCCTTCACCAGGCTTCCTTGTCGTTGCATCCGGGCGAATTTGTGTATGTGATCGGCAAAGTAGGGTCCGGGAAGAGCAGCCTCCTGAAGTCGTTGTACTGTGAAATACCGATTTGCGGGGGAGAAGCTCGTCTGCTGAACTACAATTTGCGAAAGATCAAACGGAAAGAGGTTCCTTATCTGCGCCGCAGATTGGGCATCGTATTCCAAGACTTCCAGTTGCTCACCGACCGTTCGGTGAGCAAGAACTTGGAGTTTGTGCTGCGGGCGACGGGATGGCGCGGCAGCAAGGATATCCGGAACCGGATTGAAGACGTGCTCCAGCAAGTCGGCATGCAGAATAAAGGCTACAAAATGCCGCATGAGCTGTCGGGCGGAGAGCAACAGCGTGTCGTGATAGCCCGGGCTTTGTTGAATACACCTGATATGATATTGGCCGATGAACCGACAGGAAACCTGGATCCGGAGACGAGCGGGCAAATCGTACAGCTCTTGCATGAAATTTGCAAGAAGGGAACGGCGGTAATCATGACGACACATAACTACACGCTGGTTCATAATTTCCCGGCACGCATCGTTAAATGCGAGAATGCCGGTTTAAGCGATGTAGATAAGTGACTTGTTTGTCAAACAAGAATGAATAAATTATAAGGCAAAAGAAATGAAAGTATTAAAATTCGGCGGCACTTCCGTGGGAACGACACAGAGAATGAAAGATGTTGCCAAGTTGATTGCTGGCGGCAAGAACCTTGTCGTATTGTCTGCCATGTCGGGAACTACCAACTCGCTGGTTGAAATTACAGATTATTTGTATAAGAAGAATCCGGATGGGGCCAATGAGATCATCAATAAGTTGTCCCAAAAATATTTTGCCCATATTGACGAGTTGTATGCCACGGACGAGTATAAGGAAAAGGCCCGTGAACTGATGACTTCCTGTTTTGACCACATTCGTTCTTTCACCAAAGACTTGTTTACGCTGTTTGAAGAAAAAGTGGTGCTGGCACAAGGCGAGCTGATTTCAACAGGCATGATGGACCTGTATCTGAAAGAGCAAGGTGTGAATTCGGTGCTGTTGCCGGCACTTGATTTCATGCGGACGGACAAGAACGCCGAACCGGATCCGGTATATATCAGGGAAAAGCTGTCTCGCCTGCTCGAAGGGCACGCCGATGCAGACTTGTATATCACGCAAGGATACATCTGCCGGAACGCTTATGGCGAAATCGATAACCTGCAGCGTGGCGGCAGCGACTATACCGCCTCATTGATCGGTGCGGCCGTCAAAGCTGAAGAAATCCAAATATGGACCGATATTGACGGCATGCACAACAATGACCCGCGTTTTGTAAGGGGGACTTCTCCGGTTCGCCATCTGCATTTCGAAGAAGCTGCGGAACTGGCCTATTTTGGTGCCAAGATTTTGCATCCGACTTGCATTTTGCCGGCCAAGATAAACAATATTCCGGTCCGCTTGCTGAATACGATGCAGCCGGACGCTCCGGGCACATTGATCTCGAATGCCACAGAGAAAGGTAAAATCAAGGCAGTCGCTGCGAAAGACAACATCACGGCTATCAAGATAAAGAGCGGGCGTATGTTGCTGGCAACAGGTTTCTTGCGGAAAGTATTTGAAACATTCGAGAATTACCAGACCCCGATTGACATGGTGACGACCTCGGAAGTAGGCGTTTCGGTAACAATCGACAATTGCAAGCATTTGGATGAAATAGTGAACGACCTGAAGAAATACGGTACCGTTTCCGTAGATGAAGATATGGTGATCGTGTGCGTGGTAGGCGATTTGGAATGGGAAAATGTTGGATTCGAGGATGACATCATTCATGCGATGAAGGATATTGCCGTGCGCATGATTTCTTATGGCGGCAGCAATTACAATGTGTCGTTGCTGGTGAAATCGTCCGATAAGCAACGTGCTTTGCAGGCTTTAAGCGATCATTTGTTCAACAAAAAGTGAACCCGGCAGAAAAGTTGTGCCGGGAAGGTGTTTTTTAATTGTATATGAATTTCATGTTGAAAGGAAGATTTCCGACAGACAAGTTTAAGGCACTGAAGACCCCTTTTTATTATTATGATGTGGATTTGTTGAAGGAAACGCTTCAGGCGGTCACTGCGGAATCCGGCAAGTACGGATATCATGTGCATTATGCAGTCAAGGCAAATGCCAATCCCCGCTTGTTGCCGATCATCGCGTCTGCCGGATTAGGCGCCGATTGCGTCAGCGGGGGAGAAATCCATGCCGCCATTGCCGCCGGTTTCCCTGCTGATAAGATTGTGTTTGCAGGAACGGGAAAGGCCGACTGGGAAATTAATTTGGGACTGGATGAAGGCATCTTCTGCTTTAATGTCGAATCGTTGGCAGAACTGCGCGTGATTGACGAATTGGCGGCAGCGAAAGCAAAGGTGGCTCCCGTGGCTTTGCGCATCAATCCGGAAGTGGATGCCCATACGCATGCCAAGATTACTACAGGATTGAAGGAAAACAAGTTCGGAATCAATTTAAGTCTGCTGAACGGCGTGCTTGACGAAATGAAAGCCATGCCGCATGTTCGTCTGACAGGCATTCATTGCCATATCGGTTCTCAGATTACGGATATGTCTGCTTTCCGGAACCTGGCAATCCGTATCAATGAAATTCAGGAAGAGCTGGAGAAGAAAGGCCTGCATATAGAGAATTTGAATCTGGGAGGAGGCTTGGGCATCGACTATTATCACCCGAACCATCTGCCGATTCCCGCTTTTGATGATTATTTTGCCGTATTCCATAAATTATTGGAAGTGCGTCCGGGACAGCAAGTCCGGTTTGAACCGGGCCGTTCGGTCGTCGCCCAATGCGGCTCTTTGATTTCAAGGGTATTGTATGTCAAAGAAGGAGCGGTCAGGAAATTCGCTATCTTGGATGCGGGTTTTACCGAATTGATACGTCCGGCCATGTATGATGCCTATCATCGCATTGAGAACATATCCAGCGACGGGGATACGGAAGTGTATGATGTGGTGGGGCCTATTTGCGAGTCGTCGGATGTATTTGGGAAAGACGTGGAATTGAACGAGACCCGGCGGGGGGACTTCATCGCCCTGCGGTCGGCCGGCGCTTATGGTGAAGTCATGGCCTCGCAGTATAATTGCCGCCGGCTTCCGGTCGCTTATTATTCGGATCAATTATAAAAAGAAATGAGTTTGCTACCATTCAGCCATCTGGAAATGGGCTTGGCAGGATTAACGGCGTTTCTGTTTTTGACGCTCCTGCTTTATTGCCAGGAGTTGTATTGCCTTCCGTGGAGATGCCGCGCCCGATATGAACCTTCAAGGCGGAGCGCGTCTCCTTGTCCGCCCGTGTCGGTGATTGTCTATGCGCAGGACAATGAAGAGAATCTGGTGCGGCACTTGCCGGCGGTGCTCAATCAGGACTATCCGGAGTTTGAGGTCATCGTCGTGAACGACGGAATCTCGGAGGCGGGCAGCGACCGGCTGGGCTTGTTCAAGCGCGACTATCCGTATCTCCGCTATACGTTCATACCTAAAAATTCCCGTTGCATCAGCAAGAAGAAGTTGGCTTTGACGTTGGGCATCAAGGCGGCGCGCCATCAGGTCGTGCTTTTTACCGAAGCCGATTGCGAGCCGTTGTCTGCCGACTGGATTCGCACGATGGCCGCATCCTATCGGAGGAAGAAGACGGAAATCGTGCTGGGATATGCCGCCTATCCGTACCAAAAAGGATGGATTGACCGGCTGATTGCATACGACAACCTGAAATCGGGCCTGCAATATTTGTCCGCGGCCTTGTCGGGGCATCCGTTTTCCGGCTCGGGGAAGAATTTGTCATATACCAAGGACGTGTTCTTTAGGTACAAAGGATTTTATAACCAGCTTTTCACGGAAAAAGGGGAAGACGACCGGCTTGTCAATGAAGCGGCTTCTTCGCTGAATACGGTTGTCAATTACTCGCAGGCTGCCTTGGTCAGGAAAGCAGAATATGACTGCTTGAAAAAATGGTCGCAAGAACGCATGGGCTCGATTGCCATAAGGAGCCACTCCAAGAATCATTTCTACCGGCTTTTCCTGTTTGAAGATTTGTGCTACTGGCTTTTCTGGATGGCGGTCATGGCTTCCGTTGTCGTCGGCTGCATGGAGGATTGGCTGTTGTCGGCCTATGCCGTGTCCCTTTTTGCCTGCTACTACGCCGTGAAGGGCTATTATATGGTCCGGTCGTCCCGGATGCTGGCGCAGGAGATGCGTTTCGCCCACTTTTTCCCGTTGGACGTGGCCGCCAACGCCTACGGCCTTTATTTGGATCTGGCGAGCTGCTTCCGGAAGAAACGGAATCATGTATTCCTGACGAACAAGTGAAAGGCCCGGCCTATAAGATACGAGGAAACCGTCTTTATGGGAGAGTCCGGTGAATATCCTTGTGCCCATTCGGCCGGCGCGCAGATTCCCGTCATCCTCAGAGCTTCTCTATCTCTTCCAGCCAGAGGGCGGCGGCGGCATCGCTGGGCATGCGCCAGTCTCCGCGGGGAGAGAGACTGATGCTTCCCACTTTCGGGCCGTCGGGCATGCAGTTGCGCTTGAACTGTTGCTGGAAGAAACGGCGGAAGAACGTATGCAGCCATTTCTTTATGGTCTCGTCCGGATAAGCTCCCCGGAAAGCCTGCCGCGCGAGGAAATAGATTTTGGCGGGCGTCGCCCCGAAGCGGATGAAATGATACAAGAAGAAATCGTGCAGTTCGTAAGGGCCTACCAGGTCTTCCGTTTTCTGCCTGATGTTCCCTTGCGCGTCGGCAGGAATCAGTTCCGGGCTGATAGGGGTGTCCAGGATGTCGAGCAATGTCTTTCCGGAATCCTCGTCCACCTGGTTGCGTGCCGCCCATTCGACCAAATGTTTCACCAAGGTCTTCGGGATGCTCCCGTTGACACCGTACATCGACATGTGGTCCCCATTGTAAGTGGCCCAGCCCAACGCCAGCTCCGACAAATCGCCCGTGCCGATTACCAAGCCGTTTTCCTGGTTCGCCACGTCCATCAGAATCTGTGTGCGCTCGCGGGCCTGGCTGTTTTCATACGTATGGTCGTGCAGTCCCGCATCGTGATGAATGTCCCGGAAGTGCTGCATGCAAGCCTCCTTGATGGGTATTTCCCGGAAAGTGACGCCCAGCGAGCGGATCAGGCTGGCGGCATTGCGGTAAGTCCGTCCCGTGGTGCCGAATCCGGGCATGGTGATTCCGATGACGCGGTCGCGCGGGATCTTGAGCAGGTCGAACGTCCTGACGGCCACCAAAAGGGCCAATGTCGAATCCAATCCGCCGGAAATGCCGACGACGGCCGTCTTGGCGTGGGCGTGCACGATCCTTTTCGCCAGCCCGGCCGTTTGCATCTGGAAGATTTCCTCGCAGCGTTCGCGCAGGGCAGCCCCTTCGGGGGCAAACGGATGCGGGTCAACCGTCCTCGACAGCAGGTTGGCGGTTTCTTTCCGGTATTCGGGCAGCACGAACTCCAGCTCGAAGCCCCGGTCGGTATCTTTGACCAGGCTGCCTTCCGTGAATGGCGTGGACACGAGGCGGTCGTGGCACAAATATTCGACATCAATGTCCGAGATGATCAGTTGCTCGTCCGGCGAGAAGCGTTTTGACTCCGCCAGGATGATTCCGTTTTCCGCGATGAGCGCGCTGCCCGCGAATACCAAATCGGTCGTCGATTCGCCGAAGCCGCTCGAGGCGTACACGTAACCGCAGACGCAGCGGGCCGATTGCTGGGCAACCAGTTGCTTGCGGTAGGCGTGCTTCCCGATCAGTTCATTGCTGGCCGACAAGTTCACTATGATGTTGGCCCCCAGCATGGCCAGCTCGGAGCTGGGAGGGACGGGCATCCACAAGTCCTCGCATATCTCCGCGCCGACCGCGACATTGCCCGCGACGATTATCATCTGCTTTTGCAGCGGATAGAAATGCTCCCCGATCCCGATGAAGTCGTTGTCCAGATCGTTGGCCGAGGCAAACCAGCGTTTCTCCTGGAATTCCTTGTAGTTCGGCAAATAGGTCTTGGGCACCACACCGATGATTTTGCCTTCTTGCATGGCGACGGCGGCGTTGACCAGCTTGTCGTCTGTGCGCAGCGGGGCGCCGACAAACGCCAGGAGGGGCAGGTCCGCCGTGTTTTCAGCCAGCCGGAGCAGGGCGTCTTCCGCGCCGTCCAGCAGCAGATCTTGTTGGAACAAGTCCATGCAGGTGTAGCCTGTGACCGACAATTCGGGGAAGACGATGATTTGCGCGCCCTTGTCGGCCGCTTTGCGCATCATCCTCTCCATTTGCATGATATTATAGGAACAATCGGCCACTTGTATGCCGGGAACGGCCGCTGCCACCTTTACAAATCCGTAGTTCATCTTGTGATTGCATTAAAAATAGGATGCAAAAGTACTGTTTTTTTCCGGCGGAAGAGGCAAGGAGGCGGTGAAAAATCAGGATTTTGTGCT